>JAYTRB010000431.1:0-4128 GCA_043746425.1 Planctomycetia bacterium | reverse complement strand
AAAGACCTGCTGGGCCCGTACCCGCAGGGAAAGGCCGTGCCGATGGTCGCGGCCAATAAGCTCTTCGTGACCGATATCGGGGCCAATTTGCGGCAAATTCAGGAGGTCTTGAGCGGCATGGGGGCTGTGCCGGGAAAAGGGAGTGTTTTCAAGTCATTTAAACTGGAGCATATCTCTGCCACCGAAGCTGATCGGACGTTGCGTGAATTGTTTGGATTGCCTGCCCGAGGCGCACTGTCGCGTCCGGTACCAGAACAGGCCGTGAATCGGTCGTCCGGGCGACAAAATGGCGGCCCTGCATTTGGTGGTTTTGGCGGGGGAATGCCTCCGTGGGGCGGGGGAGGTGGGCGGGGACGCGGGCGCGGGCGCGATGGCGGCGACGGGGGCGATGCTGGCGAGGGCGGAGAGCGGCAACCGCAGCCGGTGGCACCGCCAGGAGCTGTGGCCGCGCAGCGCTTGATGTTGTCGGTCGATGCCAAGAACAATACCTTGCTGGTCACATGCAGTGTTGAAGATATTCGCCTCGTCGAAGAGGCGATAAAAACGGTCGATGTGCCAGACTCGAAAGAAGGCCAAAACTCTCTCGCACGCGGGGCAAATGTTCCGCAACTTGAAGTTTACCCTCTAAAAAGCGCCGATCCGCTGATCGCCGTCGAAATGCTGCGGGATATGGTTCCTGGTCTTGTGATTTATCCCGATCTGAAAGCGCATTGCATCAACGTATTTGCTCCGCCAGCCGATCACGAACAGGTCCGCAACATCGTGAAAGAGCTCGACAGCGGGCCGGGCGACAACACCATCGTTATTAAATTGCGGCTCATGGAAGCTTCGGCGGCTGCCATCAGTTTGCGGTCGCTCTTCAGCAGCACCAAACAGGATCCGCCTAGCATCGAAGCCGATGCTGCCGGACGGCGCCTTCTGGTTCGCGGCTCGCCCGACCAGATTGCACAAATTAAACAGCTTCTCACCGACTTGGGCGAAGACGGCAATGTGGCCGGTGTGTCCGAAGCTGCGCGGAGCGGTCCGATCCGCAGCTACCAGCCGCGGGGCCGGTCGCCGGCAGAGATTCTGGGGCTCGTCCAGCGCCTGCTGCCAGAATTAGACGGTGATTTCATTCAAATTGTCCCGCCTTCGGCAATTGCTGTTCCGGTTTTTCATCGTCGCGATGTCGATCAGGCCGATGACGAATCGCGGCTGAACCGGCGCCGTGCCGGTGGTAAAGTGCGAGGCGCTTTGCGCGATGAATTGAATTCGGCGGGTTCCGAATCGGGATCAGTTCGAAGTGGTAATGGGAGTTCATCGCGGACGAACGGCGCGCCGCGGCCTATGGTGAGGCGGAGCCCATTCGGCGTTCCCTCCGACGAGGCTGTCAGAGTCCCCCGCACTTCGTCCGCCGAGATTAAGGACGGTGATTCGCCTTCACAGCCTGAGAAACCTGTGCGTGGCGGCTTGCCCGGCGGCGACGCGGGAGAAGAGATTGAAGATCTGGGGCGGCGCCTGGATGATGCGCTGCGCGATCCTCAAGAGTCGCAGGATGAGGCCGAACCCGATGTCGATGAGACGCCTGGCGAAAAGTCAGTGTCGACTGATTCACGTGAGCGGCGCGAGTCGAGTGAGGTGCGAATGACCGCATTCGGTAATAAGATTCTGTATGCGTCGAACAACCCTGCTGCTCTCGATCGAATGGATCGATTGATCCAGGCCTTGTCAGTGGCGGCTCCTCCGAAGGCCAAATGGACCGTGTGCCACCTGCAGATGGCTGACGCCGTCGAGACAGCGACGATGCTTGGTTATCTGTTCCCAGAAGGGACTGTGACCAAAGCCAGCCAGTCAACGGGGACGAGTGGTTTTTTCGGCGGATTTGCAGCGTTGCGAGCCAGCCAGACCGATGACGGATTGGGCTCGCTCAGCAAGGGCGGCACGTTGCGAATCATTCCTGAGCCGCGCAAGAATGCCTTGTTCATCAGCGGACCAGAAGACGTCGTCGAGCAGGTGATGGAAGCCGTGGTGGTACTCGATGGGGTCGATCAGCCGGAATCAAAAAAAGACCGCACACCGCGAATGATTCCCATAGAATACGCGGATGTCGCGGACGTCGCCGAAATCGTGCGAGACGTCTACAAAGAGCAGTTGGATGTCGGACCTGCCGGTCAACGTGACCAGCAGCAGAACCGCGGTGGTCAGGGGGGTTTCAACCCGATGGCCATGTTTATGGGCGGGGGCCAGCCACAACAGCCGGCCGCCCGGCCGCGTACCGTGCAACTGAGTATTGGTATCGATGCGCGCACGAATACGCTCGTCGTCTCGGCCAGTGAGCCTTTATTTCGCCAGGTAGAGGCTCTCGTGCAGTCGCTCGACGACTCGGCCGCGCAGGCAAAGCGGACGGTGCGGGTCGTCTCGCTGCATAACGCCAATGCGACTGTCGTCCAGCAGACGCTGGCTTCACTGATGAGCAAGGTTCGGACGAGTGCGCCTCGCGGCGGTCGGGCAACCGGTCCGGCAAACAGTCAGACGCCTGCCGCCGCAACCGCGGACAAAGACAAGGCAAATGACAAGACAGAAGACGCTTCGGCGCCTGAAGTCGATCCCGCGGCAATGTTCCTTCAACAGCGGATGATGATGCAGGGAATGGGCCGGGGTCGCGGTGGTTTCCGCCAGGGAAATTAGGCGACGATGAAATGGGATGCCGAAGCATGACGAAAGAGTGAGAGTCATCCCCTGAAAAGCCTGGGGTCCAGGCTCTCGGGGATTGACGGGGGTCGGGTCTGCCTGAGACAATCTGACTTAGACATGTACCGGCTCTTTCAGGATCAGTAGTGTTATGGACATCGGTGAAATCCTTCTTTTGCAGAACGTCGTCTCGCGCGAACAGGTTCAGCTGGCGCGGCAGCATGCCAACGGCAAGCGGCTCGATCATCAGGTCGTCGAAATGGGCCTGGCCAGCGAAGAGCAGGTCTTGCAGGCTCTGGCGGCCGAATTGGGAATGCGTTACGTCGAACTGGCTGACGTTTCGGTCGATCGCGATTTGCTCGAGCGTTTTCCTGCTCGGGAGATCTTCAGGCATACGCTATTCCCACTGTCGCGTCGCAACGGCACTGTGGTGGTCGCCACCAGCGACCCGTTCGACCTCGAGGCGCTCGATGAAGTCAGCTCTCTCTCGGGCTTCCGACTCGAACCGGTACTCGCCCGACGTGAAGACATATCGAAGCTGATTAAAGAACAACTCGGTGTCGGTGGTGATACGATTACCGAGATGGTTGCCCAGCGCACCGAAGAAGATGTGGAATTGCTGGAAGGCCTCGGTGAGGCCGACGGCGAACTGGCCGAGATGGCGCAGGCCGCTTCGGTGGTGCGGCTCGTCAACGAACTGCTAATCGAAGCCCTGAACCAGAGCGCCAGCGACGTACATCTTGAACCGCGCGACGGAGGGCTCACGGTTCGCTATCGCGTCGACGGCGTGCTGCGCGTCCAGCCCTTGTCGCAGGAAGTCAATTATTTTCAGGCGGCGATTGTCAGCCGGCTCAAGATCATGGCCAAGCTGAACATAGCCGAGAAGCGGCTGCCGCAGGACGGCCGCATTAAGTTGCGCATCCTTGGTCGCGAAATCGACGTCCGCATGTCGATCATTCCCATGATGCATGGCGAAGGAATTGTCCTGCGTATTCTCGATAAAGGAAGGATGGTCTTCGAGCTGCCGAATGTGGGCCTTTCGCCCGACATGGAGAAGACGTTCCATGAGCTGATCAGCATGCCACACGGCATCATCCTGGTGACAGGTCCCACGGGAAGTGGCAAGACGACGACACTGTATTGCGCGCTGAATGCCATTAAAGATCCCAGCATCAAGATTATCACGGTTGAGGATCCTGTCGAATATCAGACCCCGGGAATCAGTCAGATTCAGGTTCATTCCAAGATCGGGCTGACTTTTGCCGCCGGACTGCGCAGCATCTTGCGCCACGACCCCGACGTCATTCTGATCGGCGAAATCCGCGACGGAGAAACGGCCAACAGCGCCATCCAGTCGTCGCTCACGGGGCATGTGGTGTTCAGTACACTGCACACCAACGACGCTTCGGGGGCCTTTACCCGGCTGGTCGACATGGGGGTTGAGCCCTATCTGGTGGC
>JAYTRB010000430.1:0-10271 GCA_043746425.1 Planctomycetia bacterium | reverse complement strand
ACCGTGACGACGAGCGGAACCGCCCCGCCAGAGTTGGTATAGAGCGTTGAAACGCCCGATCCATTATTCGAGATCCAGAATGGCGAGGTGGGCGACGCTGTAATCCCCCACGGATTGACCAGATTCGGATCAGTATTCGCGGCCAGACCGGGAATATCCGACACGAGATTGGTCACGACATAGCCCGCACGGGCCGGCCCCGCCAACTGGCCGACAATCATGAACAGGCCTGCCAGGCCGGTCAGCCGGCGAGTGAACGAAATCCCAAAAAAGCGTTTCATGATGCTGCTCTCCGATGAAAAAAACCGACGCGGGCAAAATTAGTCGCGACCTCCCGCGACAGAAACAGGAATACGGTCACTTCCGGTGTGGTACTGCCCGGCAGTCCGGTCGCTGAATGGAGAATTGTCTGACTGGGTGCCGGTTTTTTCTGGAATTCATTCAAGCCGGCCAAGGTCTGTCTATCTCAGAATCGAGAAGCGTGCTATGAAATCTCGCAACATTTCAAACTTCTCGCACGGAGAACAATCATGCGTGCCCGAATCTCGATGGCGATGGCGATGGCTGGCTTGGCGATGATGGCGGTCACTCTGACCTCTGCCGGCAATCCTGTAATGACAGAGCGGGCCGACAGCGAACGGGTGTTCGTCAAGGTGTATTCGCTGGCCGATCTCGTCGCCCCTCTTCACGAGAAGCAAGGCGTCTCTCATCGCAGCACGTTGGCCAACTGGGCGAGTGAACTGCAATCCGACACACAAGAGCATCTGGCGCGTCTCAAAGAGGTCGTGCGTTTGGCGCTGCCCGACGAGAGCTGGAAAAACGTCGGCGGCCAAGAGTCAATCGTCTGCTATGTCGAGAAATTGAGCCTCGTCATTCGCCAGACCGCAACCGGGCATCGAGCCATTGAAGACTTGCTGAAGCAGTTGCGAGTCAGTGATGATTTTGAAATTGAATTGACGGTAGAACAGGTGGGCTTCGACCGTTTGAGTGACGAGCAGGGTCTCGAACTCATGCCGAAGTTCGGGAAGTCTTTGGCGCCTGAAGAATTGGCCGACCTTCGAAAACGCCTGCCGATCGTCGCCCTCGCAGAGGTGCGGATTGCCAATGGGCGCACCGTCGTGGGCGCAGGCGTGCTCAACGGGCTTCATCTGCGATTTACCGCACTCGCCGCGCCAGACCGGCAGAGCGTCGAGCTGCGACTCGACAACATCTCCGACGACATTCAGGCCGATGGCACGTTCTTGTGGAATACCCAGATTCAAACCATCGCCACAGGCACGACAGTGGCGAGGCTCACGACTTGTGATGGC
This sequence comes from Planctomycetia bacterium, assembly GCA_043746425.1. GTDB lineage: Bacteria > Planctomycetota > Planctomycetia > Planctomycetales > Planctomycetaceae > JACQFH01. The sequence goes on along the minus strand of JAYTRB010000430.1, from coordinate 8,961 downwards.
GGCGCAATCGGCTACCTCATCACGCCCCGAATCGTTCACAAGTGACTGGTCGTTCGGAGGCGAATGGTCGTTCACAGCCGACAGGGCATTCTTGACGCGGGGCATTCTTGACGCGGGGCGACCGCTACGCTCGGCGCGACCGCGCAACGACCGATTTCAATCTGCTCCGCCTTCGCGGCCTTCGCGGCGAAAACGTCTTCGGCGGCGCTGGCCGCGTCTTGGTGCAGCTTTCCTTGCGCCGCCTCATGCCATAAGCGGACCGTCACGACAATTGAAAAGCAGACAGCCATCAAGGGCGCCAGCCAGATGGCGCGTTGTGCCGGCAGGAGAAATTTCCCGAAATCATGGCTGCCGACCGTCCCCAGCGCCAGGATGACGTAAAACAGACCTCGCGCGCGTCGACGTTCGACCAGCAGCGCTTCGGCGCAGCACCAGCCGATCGACGGCCCCAGCATGGCATACGAATTGTTTTCGGTGCGCGGGTTGAAAAGCATCAAATAGCAGGCCCCCAGAGTGTAGAGATACACCAACCCGCGCGCCCGATCGACCCGCCGGCATGCATGCCAGCCGGCAGCCAGCGTCAACCCGGCCGCCGCCACCCGCACGACGGCTTGAACCGGTTCAGAGACGTCGATTTTCAGCACTTTGGCCAAGCCGAAGAGTTGCGCCCAGAGAGTCTGCACCCCCAGCCGGGCCGCGTCGACGAACATCGTCAGACACTCCGCATACTGATCGGCGACATATTCGGGCGCCTGCACCAGAAACGGAAGTACGACAGCCACCCCGCAAGTCGCGACCAGCCGCACCCGCATCGGTCTAAACAGCGGCGCCACAAGCAAAATCATAACGATCGCCAGGGGCTTGAGAGCCAGTGCCAGGGCAAGAAGCACCGCTGCACGCCAATAGCGGTAGCACGCAATGTCGCCAGCGGCCAGCATCAACAAGCCGGAAATCGTCAAGGTCGACTGTCCGTTCAGAGCGCTCGACCACGCCAGCGGAACAGCAACCACCGACACCACCACGAAGAAGTCATCTCCCGAACGGCCCGAGGCGAGCCGGCACAGCCGGTGAACTCCGGCGGCAAATACGCCAATCGTCATCAGTCGCCACAGAAGCTCTGCCGGAACGCGCGGCAGCATGTGAAACGGAATCGCTAGAATGGCCGCCTGCGGAAGATAGAGGAATCCGCGCCCGCCGCGAATGTACAAGTCATCGCCCTGCAGCCAATGTTCGGCCGCTTCAAAATACAACGGCGTGACCGATCGAACGCTGCCGCCCAGAATGAATGCAGCCACCACGCCCAACAGCAGCCCCCAAGGCCACCACGCCAAAACGCCTGTTTTCTCTTTCACCCCTTCGCGCAACACAAAGCAGGCAGATAGAGTCTTGCACAGACGCATACAGGAATAGAAAAAGACGTTCAGGATCATCCCTCTGCGACACTCATCGGCACGACCGACGGCATCGAATCGATTCGATTCGGGCCTGGGGGTTCAAGGTTGCTGACGCGGCACACGCTGCTTGAAACCACTTCGAAAATGAGTCCCAACGAAAACAGCAGGCAGACAAGCGGACCAACCCAGATAAACCCCGCCTGGGGAGTCAGCACAGTACAGAGGACATGGCCAGAAAAAATGGCGACTGCGGCCGCACCCAGCAGACCCGCCTTTATCGGCCGACGTTCGACGAACTGCGCCTGCAGGCACAAAATGGCAATGACCGGCGACAGAATCAAATAGGAGTTGTTTTCGGTCCGCGGATTGAACAGCAGAAGGTAGGCCGAAGCGAAGGCGTAAATGTCAATTAATGCGTAAGCCAGGCGTCCTGGCGCTGAGGTATCAGTTCGCAGTTTGCAAAAGTCGCCTGCGACAGCCGACGTGCCGTGCCTGCGCAAGACCTGTCGACACAAGGCCAGCGTTCCCAAGGCTGCCATGATTCGCACCACGGTTTGCCAGAACTGCGAAATGTCGATGCCAGCCAGACTGCCCAGCGAGAAGATCTGCGCCCATTCGCGCGTCATTCCTCGGCCAGCGGCCGCGCCCAGCATGTCGATCGCTCCCAGGTATTGTTCGATCACATACTGGGAATCCTGAACCAGAAACGGGACGGCGCACAAAATAACCATTCCTACGGCGAGTCGACTGAGCATCGGCCTGAACAAGGCCGCGATGAGCAGCCCCAGGACGATGGCGAGCGGCTTAACCGCAAGCGCCAAAATCAACAGGGCCGCCGCGCGCCACCAGCGGCGACTCGAAAGCTCTGCCAGGGCCAGCATCGACAGCCCCGCCATCGCGGGAGTCGCCTGGCCATTGATTGCCAGCGTCCACGCCTTGGGCAGCACGAACAGGCTCACGAGCGGGAAGTATTCAAGGCCCGCCATTCTTCCAGCCATTCGGCACATTCGGTACAACCCCAGCGCAAACAGCCCGACCGTAACCGACCGCCAGAGAAAGTCCTGCCACGGCTTGGGGACAAGTGAAAATGGCACATACAGCACCGCCGCCTGCGGCAGATAGATGAAGCCCCAGCCCTCTTTTTCATACAGATTTTGTCGGGCGACCCAGCGCGCGGCCCCGCGCGCATAGGCGTCGTTCACTGGCCGGCGGCCTTTCTGGGAGAACATCACGCCGCAGGCAGCGATAAGCAACACCCCCCAAACGATCCATGTGGTCCAGACCGCGCGGGGACTCAAAATGATGGGTGACGACATGGCGGGCGAACGTTAGCAATTAACGGCAGCCCCGCCTAGATCGGAATCGCGCGGCCACGACTAAAATGTCGCACACCATCCTTGGCCAACCATGCTGGCGGCCGCCTGGGCTCTGGGGAATTTCGCGAGCGCAACTTGCGCGTCCACACTGGCTTCCGCGAGTCTGACGGCGCACTGTGTCATAATCTCTGCACAGACGAGGCGTTGAACTGCCGGCCGATCGCGTTCACAGCAGTCAACTTGCGGAGTCGTCGATGGCCTGCGATGGACCGTCTGAACGCAGTGCTGTCGGACATCGGTTTTCCGGGAATCGATGGGTATGAGGCGCTGATGCGACTGCGGCAATCATCCCGAGTTCCAATGCGTCGTGCGGGCCGCCATGACCGGCGACGGGCAGGAAGCAGATGAACTGCGTTCAGAGGAAGCCGGGTTTAATCACCATCGGGTCAAGACTGCCGATTTCAGCAAGGTGCAAGACATTCTGACAACCTTCGCAGAGAAGACGACTTGAATCCCGCTGCGCGCGTCATCATTCACGACGTCGGTGTGACCGATGCCATACATTGGCCGATTGGAATGCGCTGCGACTGGCGTCGATTCAAACACTCCGGGTTTGCGGGCCGGTCAATTGACGATTGAGGAATTTACGACGACTACGCTCTCGCGTCCTGCCGCTGGCGAGAGTCAGACAAAGGCCGAATGAGGCTCGCCATCGGCTGCGGTCATAGATATAGTCAGTTACGAAACGTTCAGTGTGTCCGACGAACTCTATCGCCGCACACATCTGACGTATCTTGCGTTCTCTGCCCTTAGCTTGTTTGTCTCGGCGCTGTTCCGGCAAGCGTTCTTCCGACACAACTCTCGGCAGAAGCGTATTACTTCTGTTGGCGGCCACAATCTGGTCGCAGAGAGTCATTTAGTAGAGAAGCGGCACGTCGATCACCTGGTCTTTGACACCACCTCGAACGAACTGCTGGCGTTGTGCGAGGAGTGCCACAGTATTTCCGGCGACCAGATTTTGGCCGACCCGGTTTCCGGGCGGAGCCCGCGGCTTCGCGTTCATTGAAGTGCAAGACGGCGAGGACGCCGCTATCAATGTTCGGCAGTTTCGCGGTGGAATGACCCGAAGCAAACATTTTGTGGATCGTTCGAGAATTGCCTTGGGCGATCGATCCTTGATTGCAGCAGCGATTTGGCCGCTAAGAACGCATTTTTGCAACCTTTGAATTCTTTTTGGGAACAAACCCCATGGGCAGAGCGTGACTCAGCGAGCGGCTGCTGGGCTCGTTCTCATTCGTCCCGCTCGCAGTCTGAAGGCCATAGGTGATGAGGGTTTCGGCCCCCCGGCCCCACTCATTTTCATCTCAGGAGTCAAACCACAAATCGCCTCTATTCGGAGTTCACGGTCATGCACCATTCCGAGATTCGTAAAGTCGCCTTCGTCGGCGACTACCTGCCCCGGAAGTGCGGGATCGCCACCTTCACACACGACATGTATTCCTCGGTGGCCGACCGCTTCCCAGAGGCCGAGTGCTTCGTCGTTCCGGTCAACGACCGCCCCGAGGGATATGATTACCCGCCCGAGGTGCGGTTCGAAATCGACGAGCCGAACCTCGAGAGTTACCGTCGGGCGGCCGACTTCCTGAACTTCGCGAACACCGACGTAGTCTGTCTCCAGCACGAGTACGGCATCTACGGCGGCGCGGCCGGCAGCCACGTCCTGGGCCTGCTTCGCGATCTGCGGATGCCGGTCGTCACAACCTTCCACACCGTCCTGTGCGAGCCGAACGACGACCAGCGGCGAGTTCTCATCGAACTGGCGGCCCATTCTGCCCGTGTCGTCGTCATGACCGAGCGGGCCAGAAACTTCCTTCAGAGAATCTACGACGTGCCGGGGTCGAAAATCGATGTCATCGCCCATGGCATTCCCGACACCCCATTCGTCGACCCCAATTTGTACAAAGACCAGTTCGGTGTCGAGGGCCGGCTCGTGGCCCTCACATTCGGGCTGCTCTCGCCCAACAAAGGAATCGAGTATGTGCTCCAGGCCGTGCCAGAGATTCTCAAGTCATTCCCCTCGTTTGTCTACATCGTCCTGGGGGCGACCCATCCGGCGTTGATTCGCGACCAGGGCGAGCGGTACCGATTGGGCCTCGAGCGGCTGGCCCGTAACCTGGGAATCAGCAACCACGTCATCTTCTACAATCGGTTCGTCGAACTGAACGAGCTGACCGAGTTCATTCGCGCGGCTGACGTTTACGTGACCCCGTACCTGAACGTGGCGCAGATCACCTCTGGCACCCTGGCCTACTCTTTCGGCTGCGGCAAGGCGATCGTCTCGACGCCGTACTGGCATGCCGAAGAGCTGCTGGCCGAGGGTCGCGGGGTGCTCGTGCCATTCGCCGACCCGCCGTCGCTGGCGCGCGAGATTGCCGCACTTCTCGGCGATGAGCCGCGGCGGGCCGCGATGTGCCACGAGGCCTACCGGCTCGGTCGCGAGATGGTCTGGAAACAGTCGGCAGAACGGTACATGGCGTCGTTCCAGCGAACCCGTCTGGGCCGCCAGGATCAGCCGTACAAGCCGCTTGCAGTGCGCACTCTCGCCGAGCAGCAAGCCGAGTTGCCCGAGTTGCGTCTCGATCACCTGGCACGCCTGACTGACGGAACGGGAATATTTCAGCACGCCACGCTCATCATTCCCAATTTCGACGAGGGATATTGTACCGACGACAACGCCCGCGCCTTACTGCTGACAGTACTCCTTGAGGAACTGGGGCAGGTCGGGCCGGAAGTCCATCGGCTCGCGACCACCTATGCCGCCTTTCTTCAAGCGGCCTTCGACCGTGAGCGCAGGCGGTTCCGCAACTTTCTAGGCTTCGACCGCCGATGGCTGGAGGAGGTCGGCTCTGAAGACTCGCACGGGCGCGCGCTGTGGGCCCTGGGCACCTGTGTCGGCCGGTCGCGGCGGCCCGATTTACCGTCTTGGGCCGCGTTGCACTTCGAGCTGGGCCTGCCGACAATCCTGCAGACGACCTCGCCCCGGACGTGGGCCTACGGCCTGCTGGGAATTCGGGACTACCTTCGCCGCTTCAGTGGCGACCGGCTCGCGACCCAGGTCCGCGACACGCTGACGGCTCGGTTGATCGATCTCTACGATCAAACGGCGACACCCGAGTGGCCGTGGTTCGAAGAGATTCTCAGCTACGACACCGCCCGGCTGTCGCAGGCCCTCATTGCCAGCGGCCGCGACAGCGGCAACGCGCGAGCGCTTGAGGTGGGTTTGCAGTCGCTGGAGTGGCTGGTCACGATCCAGACCGCTTCGCAGCAGCACTTCAGAGCCATCGGCTCTAACGGATTTTATCGCAAGGGGCATGAGCGGGCCCTCTTCGACCAGCAGCCGATCGAGGCCAACGCCATGGTCTCAGCGTGCCTCGAAGCGTACCGGGTCACCCAGGATGCCGCCTGGATGAAAGAAGCCCGCTCGGCCTTCGAATGGTTCATCGGCCGCAACGACCTGGGTCAAGACATGTACGACGCAGGTACGGGAGGATGCTGCGACGGCCTGCAGGAAGACCGGATCAACCGCAACCAGGGCGCCGAATCGACCCTCGCTTTCCTGCACTCGCTGGCCGAGATGAGCTTGCTGGAAAGCTCTCTAGCAGCGTTCTGCCAAGCGCGGTAGTGTACGTTCCGCTGATACAACCACAGAATTTCCACGTTTTCAGGTCGGAAAAACCGCACATGGATGTCAATCGTACTGGAATTATCCTCAAGCCAAACAACTCCCGCGTCGTCATCAGGCCCTTTGAGGTGGCGAACGAAAGTCGGGTCGAGAAAATCGTCGCGCGCGTCTCGTCGCTCCCCGAGAGTGAGGTCGAGTGCCAGTTGCAGAAAGTGATGGGGGAATTCTCTGCGCGCCACCAGCAGACCCGCGAGTTTTTTCTTCATCGGTTTGACCAGGTCCGCAAACACTTGCTGACCGACCAGCCTGTCAGCGAGAGCCGGCGCCTGCTGATCGGCTCGTACTTCACCCAGGAGTACGCGCTGGAATCGGCCGCCCTGTTCAATCCATCGATGGTTTGGCACCCAGATCAGTCTGGCTTGCCGGCCAACTCCCGCCGGTTCATCCTCAGTCTGCGCGCCACGGGCGAGGGGCATATCTCGTCGATTACGTTCCGGTCTGGCGTCATCGACTCAGACAGCCACATTCGCATGGACGAGCCGACTCGGTTCGTCCATGCTCCTGAACTGGTCCCCAACGCGCTCTACGAGAAAAGCCTCTTCCACCGCAAGCTGACCGAACTGGGGGTCAACGGCCCCTTGACCGACCAGACAATTGCCGCGCTGGACGACAATTTCACGCTCGACGACCTGGGGCACACGCTCGAAAACGTTCTCAAGCACAACCGGGCCCGTCAGCGAGAATGGGAACCCATCGCGCACACGATGCTCGTTCTGGCGAAGGCCAACTACGAGATTCGCTTCGACCCGGCGCTCAACATCTCAGAACGCATCATCCTCCCCTCGTCGCCCACCGAAACCAACGGTATCGAAGACGCGCGGTTCGTCCGGTTCACCCACGCCGACGGCCGGGTCAGCTACTACGCCACCTACACTGCGTACGATGGCCGAATCACGCTGCCACAGATGCTCGAAACCGAGGACTTCCGCCATTTCAAGGTGAGCACCCTGAACGGGCCCGAGGTTCGGAACAAGGGCTTCGCGCTGTTCCCCCGCATGATCAATGGGCAATATGCGATGCTTTCCCGTCAGGACAATGAAAACATCTACCTGATGTACTCTGATATGCCGCACTTCTGGTACAAGAAGGTGCTCATCGCCCGGCCGACGTACCCTTGGGAATTCGTCCAGTTGGGCAACTGCGGCTCACCGATCGAGACCGAGGCGGGCTGGCTTGTGCTGACGCACGGAGTCGGGCCCATGCGGAAGTACGCGATGGGCGCAATTCTGCTCGACATCGACGACCCCACGCGGGTCATCGGGCGGTTAGAGACGCCGCTGCTCGAGCCCAATGCCAACGAGCGCGAAGGTTATGTGCCGAACGTCGTCTACAGTTGCGGCGCCGTCATTAACGGCCGCGATCTGGTCATCCCCTACGCCATGTCCGACTACGCCAGCACCTTCGCCACGGTACCGGTCGATGATGTGCTTAAAGCGATAACTCGGGGGGCGAGCCTGGCCGGTTCGAGCGCGACCCAGGCCGCACCTTCCCCTCCGGGCAACGGCCCCTCGAGCGTCAACAACTTAAGGGCTGCGTAACCATGACCTTTTGATTTCTGCACGCAACTCTTGAAGACGCTCTGACCAACAGACGAAATCAGCCTCTCTTCAAGGCCGGTGCGTCAGGGGCAACGGTGCAGCCAGAGAACTCAAACTGATCTGCCGCGTCGATCGCACAAGACCAGACAGATTTCGCGAATATCATCCTGCGCTGCGAACCAGACGAGCCTCATAAGGTTCGAAATCGAATCCTGAAAGACCGCAGAAGTCGCGGCCTCGAATACCCACGGGCTGGTCTTTTTTGACGCCCCGCCCGCAGCCGGGTTGACTACGATTCCAACAACTCCCGCAGCGAGAACTCGGCCAGCGCGGTGACTGAGTCGGCAGCGCCGTAGTAGATGCGCAGCGCGTCGCCGTTTTCCACCAATCCGGTCGGGAAGACGACGTTCGGCACGAAGCCGGCGACTTCAAAGTCGGCCTCGGGGGAAAAGAAGGGTTCGGGTCTCTGTCGCAGAACCCGCGCCGGGTCGGCGGCGTCGAGAACGAGCACGCCGCCATAATAGGTACCCACCGCGCCCGGCTGTGTCGGGGCGCGGTTGCCATGGTACACCTGCAGCCACCCGCCGTCGACGCGGATCGGCGGGCACCCGGCACCCACGCGGCCCGATTGCCATGCCGCTTCCCCGACCAACAGCGGCTCATGCCGACCCCAGTGAATGAGGTCGGGCGACCGCGCCACCCACATCTCGGGCCGGGTGAGGGGTGTCCCGCACACAGGCCGGTGCAGCGCCACATAGTCGCCCCCGATCGTCTCGGGAAACAGCACCACATCCTTGTTCTCAGAGCAGAAGATGACCCCGTGCCGTTGGAACTTGCAGAAGTCATCGGTCGATGCCAAAGCCGTCGCCGGCCCATGCCGCGAGACCGCCACGTACGTAAAATAGAACCGGCCGTTCAGTCGAGTGATTCGCGGATCCTCGACTCCGAACTCCTCCAGCTCACCCTGCGGG
>JAYTRB010000429.1:0-7320 GCA_043746425.1 Planctomycetia bacterium | reverse complement strand
GGTGTCGGTCGCCGCCTTGTCGGCCACGACTTTGGCTTCGGCCGCGACCTTGGATTTTTCAGCCATTTCGGTCGCCACTTTTTCGGCGGCGGCCTTGCCTTCAGCCGCTTTCTTTTGAGCTTCCGTCCGCTCGGTCACAACCTTTTCGGCCGTGGGAATGGCGTTCATGGCGACGGTGACGGCGGCCTTCGCCTCAGCATCGTCGGCAGTCAGGTTGGCAACGATCTGCTGATTACGGAGATCGCCCTTCATTTCAGCAATCTGTTGATTGTTCGCCGCATTCCACAATTTGGCGGTGTTGTTGCTCGAGGCCGACGCGTACCGCAATCCGTCAGATGAAACGGCGATCGCGGTGACTGGTCCGCCGTGAGCCAGCGCCGCAACCTGAGTGCCAGGGGCCAGATCCCAGACGCGAACCGTGTTGTCTTCGCTACCCGACAGAATTCGCGACCCCTGCGGTGGAACCATCGCCACAGATGTGACCGGTGCACTATGGCCTGCAATCTGCTTTTCGAAAACCAATGGAAAGGCCCGCACTGATTTGTCGGCGCTGGTCGTGATGAACAGCCTGCCCGTCTCGCCCGCGGCCGCCAGCCCTTCGATGGCCCCGGTGTTCTCGGCATAGAGCTGCTCGACCACTCCGGTCTTGAGGTCGTGGACGAGGACGAGATTATTGGCCATTCCCGAAGCCAGGTGAGCATTGTCGAGCGAGAAGGCGACCGCTTTGACGGGAGCTGTGAAGCCGGCCAACACGGGCTGCGGGCCGTTTCCGCCGTTGGCTGCCATCCAGACGCGGACTTGATTGTTTTCACCAGCGGTAGCAAGCAGGTTTCCGTCGGGGCTGAGGGCCAGGTCGTGAATCACGGCGCCATGGTTCTGGAGCCATTGCTGAACACCAGTGCCGGCCAGATACCGTCGAACCGTTCCGTCTTCTGATGAACTGTAAACCGCATCTCCCGCGGGACTGAACGCCAGCCCTGAAACTGACTTGGCGTTTCCGGCGAGAAACCGTTCAAAGTGCAGCGAATAAAGGGCAATGGCTTTGTCGGTGCTGCCGATGACAAGGTTGCCGGATGCTGTTCCAAAACGGGCGAACGAAAGCCCCTTGGCGACCGGTACGCTTTCGAGAACCGCGCCGTTGACTGCATCCCACACGATCGCCACATTGTCGGCGCCTGCCGAAACCAGCCGCAGATTGTCGCTGCTGAAGGCAACCGATCTGGGCGGCGCGGCATGACCGGCGAGCGTCAGCAGCAGTTTCCCGTCGGGCTGATACATGCGAACGCTGTTGTCCGAACCAGTCCCCGCGATCTTCGTACCGTCGAAACTGAGCGCCAGCGACGTCACGGGCTGGCCGGCGGCAATTGCGCCCGTCTGCTGTCCGTTCGCCAGATTCCATCGGCGGATCGTCTGATCGGCCGACGCAGAAACCACAGTCTGGTTGTCGGGGGTGATGCCGATCGCCGAAATGGCGCCGGTGTGTCCGGCACAATTGGCCGCCTCCTTCGTGGCATCGGCAACATTCCAGACCTTCAGCGAATTGTCGGCAGAACCAGAGACGGCTTGCGTGCCGTTTGAATTCAATCCGACGGCCGTCACCGTATTTGTGTGCAATGTGAACTTGGCCAACTCTTTGCCGTCGGCAATGTTCCACACCCGAGCCGATTTGTCGGCCGAACCCGAAATGAGCTTCGTATTGTCGGCGCTGAAGGCCAGCGCGGTAATCGACCCTTCGTGACCGTGCAGCGTTTTCGTCACATTCCCCGATGCGATGTCGTAGAGGATGACGACCGGCTTGCCACCGGCCGCACCGTCGGTCGCCAGTTGCTTGCCATCGAGACTGACGGCCGCCACGCTGGCTGGCGCACCGTTATCGCCCGCGAAAGCTTTCGGTTCGGGCACGTCGAGCTTCCACAACGAGATCTGCCCGTCAGCCATACCTGAAGCGGCCTCTAAGCCATTAGGATGAATCGCCACCGCACTGATCGACTGCATCGAACTTGCAAGCGTCACAAGCGCCGTGCCTGTGGCCACATCCCATACACGCACCACTTTGTCGGTTGAGCCGCTCACCAACCGGGCCGAGTTGCCACTGAACGAGAGGCTGGTGACAGCGGCAGTGTGTCCGGCAAGCTGTCGGACAGGCTTGCCCGTCGCCAGATCGATCAGCGTAATCTTGCCATCCGCTTCGGCCAGCGCAAGGAGCTTCTTATCGGGACTGACGCGAATCGCCGGAACCGGCGCGGTCGTGGCCGCGAATGTCGGGACCGGAGGCGGAACGGCAATGACGCGAATCAGGTTATCGGCACAGGCCAGGACGATTTTGGCAGCGTCAACCGTCAGTGCCAGGCCGTTAACGGCCGCAGGGAGGTCGACGCGCCCCAGTGCCGCCCCGTCGGCGACGTTCCAGAGACGCACTGATTTGTCGTGCGAGGCAGAGTAGAGTTTTGTACCGTCGGCAGTAAACTGCATTCCTGAAACGAGCCCGGCGTGCCCAGTAAGGACTTTTGCCGGCTGACCGTCCGCCACCTGGTACAGCTTGATTGAATGATCGGCTGCCGCGGCGGCAATCCATTTGTTGTCAGGACTGACAGCGATCGCAGAGACAATAGCAGCCGCAGCCGCTCCCCCCGAAACGACAAGGTTCAAACGCTGCACTGATTCGGGACGGGTCCACATTTTTACTTCACGGAAGCTGCCCGACGCCAACATGGTGCCTGCCGAATTGAACGCCAGTGAATGAACGAAATCGCGATGCGACGATCCGGCGTCGTACATCGGTTTGCCGTTGTGCTGTATCGTTAAAAGTGCCGGATCGGCCAGTTGGGCCACGAGTTCTCCGGTGGGAACATGATAAATTGCGACTTTGTTACCGCGTCCGGCGGCCGCAAATTGACCATCGGGGGTCAGCGCCACGGCGTAAATCGGATGAATCCCCTTAGGCAGGGGTTGCCAATTGATGACACTCCCCGTTCCTCCCATGCCGGTATTTGCGCCTTCGAGAATCCATTGCCGGATGATCCCAAGTTCCTGCGGCGTGAGGGCCGCGGCTTCGACTTTGTTGGGCAGCGGGGGCATGGCCGGCTGGGCTCCGCGCGCGGCAAGTTTGTAGAGCAGGCTCTTATCGGGATCCTTGGCGACAACACCAGGCCCGCGCTTGCCCCCTTTCAGAATATTCTTAACGTCTTCGAGATTAAGGCCGTTCTCGTTGATCGCCACGTTATGGCAGGCGAAGCACTTGGCATCGAGAATCGGATAGACGTCGCGTTCAAAGTCGACTGCACGCCCCAGTTTGACTTCGGCAGGCTGAATCGCCTGAGGCTTGGCGTCTTTGGCTTCCTGGCCAAATGTATGGGCCGCGAAGAGGCTGAACAGACAGACGACCCACAGGCAGCTTGCGAGTTGACGACGCATTCCTGGCTCCCGATTAACGAATGACCACGGAAATCCCAAACTCAAACTCCGACACTTAAAACCCAAAAATCTGCGAAAGCAATAAGCCGCGTCCGGTGGCATGACGTCGGCGGGAAGACAGAACGTCTCCATCATGGCGAAACGTTGATGGCGATCGGCTGATCGATGGAAGCCGGGCCGTCGAATTCCATCGTGGCACGAACGACCAGATTGGCCAGTTGACCCATCGTGGCATCTGCCGCCGCTTGAATCACAAGTGTTCCTTCGTTCTTGTCGGCCGGAATCGTGACCGGCGCAACCGTGAGCCCGATGGTTCCGGGAGGAAGCGGCAGCGAGAGAGTTACCGGGCCCGCAAACCCGTTCGCCCGAGTGATCGTTACTTTGACCTCAAGGCTTGCACCACGCTTGAGGGCTCCGTTACCAGGTACTGCCAGGGCCAATGTCCCCGAACCGGGCTTAATCGTAACGGTGATCGCCGCGGCAGGAAAAAAGACATTCACGTTCTGTGGCTTGGCGACGTTAGCCGTGTCAGTCGCTTTCTTGTCGGCCGCGGCTTTCGCGGCCGCGGCGGCCTTCGACTTGGCGTCGGTTTCAGCAACGAGTTTGTCAGCGGCCGTTTTCTCGTCCACAGACTTTTTGGCGATTGCGTCGTTGTCAGCCGCCAGCTTGTCGGATATCACCTTGGCATCGGCCGCTTTCTTGGCAGCTTCAGCCGTTTCCACGGCCTTCTTGTCGGCCGCCGTTTTCGCATCTGCGGCCTTCTTGGCGTCGTCGGCCGTTTTAATGACGAGCGCGTCGGCGTCGGCCTTGGCCTTTTTCAACCCTTCGTTGTTGGCATCCTTGTCGAGCGCATCTTTGGCTTTCGCGGCCGCGTCAACGGCAACTTTGGCGGCGGCCGCCGTGTCGACGGCGGCCTTGTCGGCCGACACCTTTTCATCAGTTGCCGTCTTGGAGGCGGCCGCCGTGTCGATCGCCAACTTGTCGGCGACGACTTTGGCATCGGCCGCCTTCTTCGCTTCGACGGCGCTATCGGCCATTTTCTTGTCGGCGGCCGTTTTGACTTCAACCGCTTTTTTGACGGCCTCTGCCAGTTCGATCGCGACCTTATCGGCCACTTCTTTTTCCTGGGCGGCAGCCACCGCCGCTTCAGGATGCCGGCTGTACGTCACCTGCGCGTTACTCTGCACGAACAGCGTGTACGTTCCTGGCGGCGCATTATTGTTGACAAATACTCGATGCGCCTGTTCGGGAACGTCCTTGTTGATGGGTTTGTTTTCGACCTGGACATTCTGCGGCGGAGCCACAAACGTCACGTTGACGTTGTTGTCGAATCCGGCACGTTTCAGTAACTTGAATGGAATTAGAATCTGGCTGCTCTGATTCACGCTGAAGCGAGAGGCGTCAGTCGTCAACTGATAGGGCGCAGTTTCCTTCAGCACGGCCAGCGTCATTGTCCGCGCCAAACGCGACTGTGCGGCGGTCTGGGCTGCGGGATTTCCGCTCCAGACGATCGTTCCTCCGCGAACCACCCGCACCTCATCATGCGCCGCTTTCTCGCGCGCCGCCTGAGCCACGGCGATTGCCGCCGTCAGTTCGGCGATCTTTTTCTCGCCGGCGACCTTTGCCTCGGCGGGCTTTTTGGAATCTTCGACCGTCTTGGTGAGAGCGGCATCCGCGTCAGCCTTGGCTTTCTTAAGAGCCTCGTTATTGGCGTCACCATCCAGAGCCGTTTTGGCGGCCGCAGCCTTATCGGTCGCCGCCTTGACGGCGGCGGCGGCGTCTGCGGCCGCTTTATCCAAAGTCGATTGCTGAACGATGGCCGCCTTTCGGCCGGCTTCAGCATCAGTGGCAGCTTTTACGAGAGCGGCGTCGTCGATGCGCGCCTTCCCCACGATGCGAATCGGTCCCTGCCATTCTGCCGCCTGTTCCGTGGCGCTGAAGACCAGGTGCGTCAGCACCAGTCCGGGGCCGATGCTTGCTCCGGGGCACGTCACGCCGGCCGGAAGGCCCTCGACGGTCAGATCGATGAGCCCGTTAAAACCATCGCGCCGATATGCCATCACTTGAAGCTGCGAGTTGTCTCCTTTCCGCAGCCCCAGATCCCAGGTATTGGTCAATTGGTTGGGATCGACCGCGGGAAACTGTGGCAGCGCGACGAGACGGAAATCGGGGGTCTCTTTGCGAATCGACAGACGGTAGACGAATGACGGCTCGCCATGACTTTGGAACGCGCGATCGCGCAGCGTGATGCGGAATACGCCCTCGGCCGGCGCGACGAATCGAAACACCGGGTCGTCGCTGAGCGTGCTGAAGGTCGTACCGCCGATATTCGCGGGATTGTCGTCTATCGCCGTAATTCGCGTCAGAGTTTCTTCCCCTTTTTCATTCTTCTTCACCTGGTCAATCATGAGGACCGGATCGGCCCGCGAACCGCTGCGCTGGCCGAAAACTTCGATCCAGAATACATCGGCCGCCTTGGCTTCAAACTGATACAGGTCGCCATCGCCGCGCGCTTGAAACTGCCCGGTAACTTCGACCGGAACAATTAACTTCTGGGCCGTCTCGGGGGTGTCGTTAGGTTCCTGCTCGAGAGCGACCGGAGCCGCGGCGAAATAGATCGTTATCGGGTTCGAGACTCCCGAAGGAGTTGTCAGCGACCAGGTGATGCCGTCGACACCGGCCCCATCGGGAGGAACCGGATCGGCCGGGTCGAAAAGGGTCGCGTCGCCGGGAAGTGCGATCTGCACTTTCAATTGTTCGAGTATTCGCCCATCGGCCGCCTTCATGGTCGAGGGTTGGCTTCCGGGAAGATTGCGGCCGAACAACGTGTACTCGGCCGTCGTCCCGGAAAGCCCCGAAGCGGGCATGACGAAATCGATATGCGGCCCCGTGTGAACTGAGAGACGGTAGAAATACTCGGCACTTCCCCCGTACAGAAAGTCATACACCTTCAACAGGTAAACGCCATCGGCAGGGGCTGTGAAGTCGAGGAGGGGTTCTTCGCGTCCGAGCGCGCGGCGGTGCAAGAGCCGGCGGCCGGCGGCGTTGTGAATCTCGAGTGCTCCTTCCATCCGCGAGTCGATGTGCTTGCTTCGCAATTCGACAAGCACCCGCTGCCCAGCCTTGGCGGTAAATCTGTACCAGTCGACGTCTGCCCCTGTTTCAGAGCGGCCATTGATGACGGTATTCAGTTCAATCGCCGTCGCGTCTTCAGGCGCATTGTTTGGCAGATTGGCTTTGGCGAGGCGCGCATCGGCATCTAACTTGGCTTTTTTCAAAGCTTCATTCTTGGGCTCTTTGTCGAGCGCCTCTTTCGCCGTCGCAGCGGCCTTCGCCGCCACGTCGACCGAGGCTTGTACGGCACGTTCCTCAGTTGTCTCCAAGAGACTGCCGACAGTGAAAGTGCGCGGGTTGCTTAATCCGTACAAGCCCCGCACGCGAACGTCATAGACACCGATCGGAACTTCCGGCGCAATCGTCACAATGAACTGCCCCGCAATTGGCTGCGGTTTGCCGTCGACCATTTGTGTCTTTTGTACGGCGGTAATGCCCGCATGCGAGAAGTACAGGTGGCTGGCATCATCGAGATCGACCCCGCCCAGCGCTGTCACTTCAACGGTCGTGCCCCGCTGCCCCCCCATCGGGTAGATCGTTGCGAGGCGCGCTTGAGGCAACTGGGCCAGCGCGGACAGCGGAACGACTCCGGCCCCCACCAGCCCGAGGCTTACCGCGACAAGTACGCGAACACCCGATTGAAACAAGCGCTGAATGTACCCCGACTGCTCGAATTTAGCGCGCATGCGGCAAGGGCCGCCAGGCGGATTCGCACCTGGCCGATTCTGCCGGTGAATTCGATGTGCTCGCATAGTCGAAGTTCCTTGCAAGAGCGGATTTTGTCGCGGCCCG
>JAYTRB010000428.1:0-11728 GCA_043746425.1 Planctomycetia bacterium | reverse complement strand
GGAGCCCGGATGGTCAGCTCGTCGAGCTGCCGGTCGAAGGCCTCCAGTGCCGCCCGGGCAGCTTCAACGGCCGCCTTGGCGCGAGTTTTTTCTTCCTTGCGATACCCCCGGTCGCGCAACAGCCATTCCTGTCGCGCTTCTTCGACCTTTGCCTGGGCCTCTTTGATGTCACTGGGGCGCGTGCGTTTGAGTTTTTGCAATTCCTGTTCGCGGACCCGCACTGTCGCCGTCGCCACGCGAAGCTCAGACGTGACCTGGTCCAAATCGGACTGCGCTGCGCTGTTCTTGCCAAACAATGTTTCGGTGCGGCTGTACTTCAATTTCGCCAGCTCGTGCTGTGCTGCCGCGAGCTGCAAATTGGCTTCGGCTGCGGCGATGTCTTCTTCGCCATCGGCCAGTCGATCGCGAGCCGCGTCCAACTGATCAAGGCGGGCTTTACTCTGCTCGATCTCTTCCCGCTGGTACCCGTCGAGCTGGCGGTCAAGGTCGGCCTGGGCCTGAGCCAGCAGTGCCGCGGCCTGCGCTCGCTGTTCGTGCAATTGAAAGGGCTCGAGCTCGACCAGTTGCCGATCCTTTTTGACTTCGTCTCCCTCATCAACCATGACTTTCAGTACCCGGCCGCCAACTCGCGAACCGACGCGGATCTCGTCGCTCTCGACGAATCCCGAGACCCTCAGGGCGACTGCAGGGCGTTGGCTGTACAACAACCCTGCCACCAGGACGAGGCACAGCAGCACCAGGGACAATACGCGTTTGATCATGCTCGATAACGTACTCGGCGAGCGGCGCGACGTCCAGCGCCAAATTGAGTGTCATTTTTAAATATATATAGCCGATGTGAAAGCGATTGGCGCGGTCCCGTGCATTGCGCAACCAACACCATTTGACTGCCTTGTTGCCGGGCATTGAACCGCTATGATGTCGGCATTCCCGCTCGTCTCAAAAAATCAGAAACGCCAGTATGAGGAACCGTGCCATGTCCTGCCGTCGCCAATGGTTCAATCGTTGTCTCGTGGGATGTCTGGCCATCTTGGGGCAGACGGCAATGCCTTCAAACGGCGCCGATCTTCCTGATCCGGCCAAAGTTGAAACGGTCAAACTGCTGGAAGTCCCCAGTTATTGCGAAGGAGTCGTTTTCGACCACACGGGGAAAGGCTACATTTCGTGGAAAGAAACGATTACCCAATTTACGCTTGATGGCAAACAGAAGGAATGGGCCCGGACGGGAGCCCCGAACGGGCACAAGATTCTCGCTGACGGAACGCACTTGGTTTGCGATGCCAGCCACCGCGCCATTCTGCATCTTGACGCCGACGGCAAGATGCTCGAACCGGCTTCAAAGGAATGCGACGGGAAGCCCCTTCGCGGTCCCAACGATCTGACCCTCGACTCGAAAAACGGTGGCTTCTATTTCACCGATCCCGGCGATTCGGGCCGCGAGAGTCTCATCGGCACTGTGCACTACGTCGATTCCAAAGGGAAGACGCATCTCGTTGCTGGTGGACTTGCCTATTCCAATGGAATCGTCGTGACGGCTGACGGCAAGCGGTTGCTCGTCGCTGAAAGTCAGAAAAATCGCGTGCTGGAATATCCGATTCTTTCGCCGGGCAAAGTCGGTTCGATGAGAGTCTTCGCCGATCTACCCGCCAATGACAGCAAACGCTGGGAGGACAACCAGCCCGATGGCATGTGCCTCGACGCGGCAGGCAATTTGTACGTCGCCCATTACGGCATGCAGCAAGTCCAGGTACTGAGCCCGTCCGGAAAACTGCTGGCCCGCTACAACGGCGGGAATCGTACGACGAGCAACGTGGCTTTTGGCGGTCCCAACCGGGATCAGCTCTTCATCACCGGCGGCATCGAAGCCGAAGGCGGCCCAGGCGGCCTCTTCCGCAGCGACCTGAAAGTCAAAGGCCTTGAAATCCTGCCGGCCAAAGCCGCGGGGAAATAAGTAACCTGACTCCGCGCGAGCGTTGCGCGCCGCGGCGAGCGAATCAGAGATTGATGACGCCCCGATGCGCCCTCTTCTTGACGTTGGCACGAATGTGATGAATACAGCCGACCTCCGCCATCTCGACAATGCTCATGTCTGGCATCCCTTCACCCCGATGCTCGAACAGAGACATGAGGAAACGCCCGTCATTGTGGCGGGTGATGGGTTTCATCTGATTGATACCGACGGACAGCGATACCTCGATGGCACGTCATCGTTATGGTGCAACGTGCATGGATATCGCGTCCCGGAAATCGATCGGGCCATTCGCGATCAACTCGATTGCATTGCCCATTCGACGCTTCTGGGGTTGTCGAACGTCCCCTCCATTCGGCTGGCCGCCGAACTTGTGCAGCGTGTTCCGCCAGGGCTTGAACATCTCTTTTACTCCGACAATGGCTCGACCGCAGTCGAGGCGGCGCTCAAGATCGCGTACCAGTACTATCAGCAGCGGCCCGGTGGCGAGATTCGGGATCTGTTCATTTCACTGTCGGGCGCTTACCACGGTGACACGGTCGGGTCGGTCAGCGTCGGAGGTATCGATCTGTTTCACGCAACGTATGGCGGCCTGCTGTTTAAAACCATCAAAGTTCCTTCACCGGCAGCCTGCCGCTTGCCCCCCGGCCAGACGCGTGAATCGCATCACGCGTTCTGTGCGGCCGAACTCGAACGCACCATTGTCGAACACCGTCGTCAGATTGCCGGCTTCATCATCGAACCGCTGGTGCAGGGCGCGGCGGGAATCCTGGTGCATCCTCCGGGCTGGTTGCGGCGGGTGCGCGAGCTGACGGCCGCCAACGACATTCTGCTGATCGCTGACGAAGTGGCGACCGGTTTCGGCCGGACAGGAACTCTCTTTGCATGCGCGCAGGAAGAAGTTCGTCCAGATCTGTTGTGCCTATCGAAAGGGATCACCGGAGGCTATCTGCCATTGGCCGCAACGCTGGCAACAGGCGAGATCTACGACGCGTTTCTGGGTGAGCCTGCCGCAGGCAAGACGTTCTTTCACGGGCACACATATACTGGTAATCCGCTGGCCTGTGCTGCGGCGCTGGCCTCACTCAAACTTTTCGAGAAGAACGATGTTTTGGGCAATGCTCGCCAGAGCGCCGATCTGCTGCAGCGGCGCCTGGCCGAATTGTGCGATCATCCGAATATCGGCGACGTACGACAGAAGGGAATCATGGTCGGCATCGAACTGGTGCAGGACAAGACTCACCTGACGCCTTTTCCGCCAGCCGCACGTGTCGGTCACCGCGTCGTGCTGGCGGCGCGGCGACGGGGAATCGTCATTCGCCCGCTGGGCGATGTGATCGTCCTCATGCCGGCGCCTGCGATGCCGGTCGAACTCGTCGACGAACTCTGCACTGCAACCCTGGCAGCCATTGACGATGTGCTTCGGGAAATCGGCCGGCCTGTCTAGCCAGCCACCTTCGCAGATCGGCCGGCGATTCTGCGGCGCGCAAAAAAACATCGGCGGGCCGGAACATCGCGGGCCTTTGCAGGTGCGACACTCCGGCTCCGCCGACGTTCCTCTTCAGGAGAGCCTGACGAGATCTATACGTAACCGCAAATGCGGGTTAAGTCGCCAAGAGTGCGGGTCATGGTCATTAGCGAGACCATGACCCGCACGTGAAAGGTCAAACTAGTTGCAAGGAGCAGCGCAGGTCGGGGCCATCGGAGCGGCGCACGTAGCCGCTACGGGAGCAGCGCAGGTCGGAGCGGGTGCACAGCAGCTTCGCGCCGGAGCGCAGCACTTGGGCTTGCAGCACTTCATTTTGCAGAGGTTGAGTTTCGGCATACGGCAGCAGTGCCGTTTCTGGCAGCAGTTCGACTGGCAGCCGCCTGACTGGCAGCAGCTAGCGGCCGGAGCGGCACAGGTCGGAGCCGGCGCGGCACACGAAACTGGTGCGCAGCAGCTGGGGGCGGGAGCGCAGCAGCTCTTAGGAGCGCAGCTTCCGCAACGGTTCAGATGAAAAGCCATGGCGTCCGATGCATTCGCGCAACAGAACAACACGGCAGCGGCGGTCAAAGTCGTCCACTTCATTATGGGCATCTCCTGGAATGGTGTTTCTGACAACGGGGACTGAGGCGAACCCTGGACCAACTCACAGGCAACTGCATCGTGCCGACCGGATGCACTCCGACGGGCCAACAACTAGAATCGCAAGCTGAGTTTGGCAGTGATTGTTTTCGTCTCGGGCAAACGCGCGACATGATGCGAAAAGCACACGTCGAGCATCGGCCGTCCCGCGCGGAACCGGTTGTGCCGAAAATGCTTCGGACGCAGTGGGCCGCTTCGGCGCACAGTCGGAACGTTCCGAAAAAAACCTACATTACGACTAACTCATCGCAGGCTGTCGTAGGCGCCGGTCGTGCAGTTCTTCGAGGTTTCTCCGTGAAAAACGATTGGTTCGTCATCGCCGCCACGGCAGGGCTATGCAGCCTCGTTCCTGTTTTGCTGCGCTTGAAGGCGGGGTTGCGCAGCACGGCCCTTGCGCCGGCATGGCCATGGGTGGCGATGGTATGGGTGGCATGGTTAATTCTATCAGGACTGACACTCTCGTCAGCTCCCCTGCACCCCTGGACCAGGGTACTCGGGTATCTGGCCGCCGTCATCGCGCTCACCCCTCCGATCGCAGTCCTCGGTGCCAGACGCCCGACATCCCGCGTCTGGACATGGTTCGTCCTCGTCCCGCTCGTGCTCGTTTTCACGTGGCCCATGGTTCCCGTACTGCATCCCGGAGGAGCAGAGGCCTTCAGTCTCGAAGAACCCATGCTTGCGGGGTACGTGCTCGTGCTCGTGATGGGGGTCGGGAATTATCTAGGCCTTTGCTTTTGGCCGTCGGCCCTGCTGTGGATTGCAGGACTCTTGCTGATTGTTCTGCCTTTGTGCCCGGCGACGGCCGGTTGGACGTGCGAGGCGCAATCTGGCCGGCTCTGGGGAACGCTGTGCCTGATCGCCTCGGGCTGGTTTGCCGATCGGCAAACGGCCCTTCGCCAAAGAGACGTGGTCGCCAGAGAACTGCCGCTAAATCGCCTGTGGCGCGACTTTCGCGATCTCTTCGGAATCGTCTGGGCCCGTAGAATCCAGGAGCGTTTTAACCACGACGCCCGCCAGGCCGGCCTGGGGCTTCACTTAGGAATGGACGGCCTGGTCGGCACCACCGGAAAACCAATTCCTTTCGATTTCGATCACCAATCCCTCGCTGCCGCCGAAGTATCACTCCGCTGGCTCTTACAGAAATTCGTCGATTCCGAATGGATCGATCGGCGAATGAAATAGGCTTGGCTTTCTGGTTAACCTGGTACAACTCAACCGGAAATGCGGCCGGACGGCGGATTTCCTGAGTCGTTTGCCTCCCGTTCCATTCGACGCGGCTGATCTGCCGATTCGCGTCGGCTGTTGTACGTTCTGATTGAATTTCCCTACCGTGCGTCTTGATTCTGGGTTGTGGTGATTTCCGTCCTGCATGCCTTTGAAGTTCGAGGTTTTCGCACAACTCCGCGTTTGCGAGTGGAACGGCATGGAGACATTAAGCTCATCGTCAGGCGAAACAACTCCTGAGAGTCGTCCGTGCTGATTGCCGTACGACTTCCCGCAGTCGAAGGGGCCACCGTCGATGGGCATGAGATTCTGCCCCGTCAAGTCGAAGTCCTCCGCGATATCCAGCCGAGCGAAGAACCCATACACCTGCCGGCACTGTTCAACCGGCGTCAGGCAAAGCCATCGAGCAATTCCACTTGGCGACAGATTCAGCATCGCCCCCTCGACGACAGGCTCTAAATTCGCGGAATCGTCCGCTCCAAACGGTCAAGACAACCGACGACCTCGCGGTAGGCAGTGGTTCCGCTCAGGCCGGCCGCCGTGGCCAGTTCGACGTGCAGATCGCCCAGAATATTATCTCGCAAGAAACTGGCAAACCAGGCGACCCGCCGCGCCGTAAAGGCCGCCTGCAACTGGCGAAAGCGAGTTTCAAGTAGTCGCAAGCCGCCTGCCGTTGATGACAGAGCCGTTTCGCCGACCACGACAGCCCCGGTTCCTCCGGCAATGTCTCCCATGATGTGTATCGCCATGGAATGGGCAGCGGCGTTCGTCACCATGGGCGTCAGAGCGTGGCCAACAGGTCCGCCGAACGCCACGAATAACACCACCGAGGTGACGGGCCGGGCCATGGCCGCCATCGAATCGAGCTTGCGGAAGACACCGAACGTATTCGGGTTTTCATCGCGGAAGGCCTGCATCTGCGCCGCAATCACGGCGTTCAATTCGGCGTCGAGATCGAGCGCGTTCTGGGCAGCGTTTAGCCGTTCGACAAGTTCGGCCCGCGATGCGCCTGCCAGGACGGCCTCAAGCCGCGGTCGCAGCAGATCATTGCCAAGCTGGCTCAGGCGGGTCAATTCGTCATAGAGCGTATCCACAGTCTGCAGCATGACGTTGCGCTCGGCATCTCGATACGCGTCGCGCGGGTCGGGTGGGGCACCGGCGATTTTTCGACCGGCCCAGCGAAATGGCCACAGCAGACCTTCGCCCAGCGATCCGTACGCGTCATGAATCGTCTTTGTCCACCCACGACGGTGCGTACGCCACCACTGCCGGATGTGGCTGACGAGCAAGCCCACCGGAGGCGAGGGCCAATTGTCGACACGGGCCAGCGCCTGCATCGACAGCAAACCTGCGGCGTCCTCAAACGCCGCGCTGCGCAGGCGAATCTCTTCAAGATATGCCCGAACGCCGGCCTTAGGCAAAAGCATCTGCCCGAATGCCCCGCGCAGCGTGCGCAGCTTGATTTCTGAAAATCGCATCTCCGACAAATCACGGGCCAGGTTGTGCGGCGCCATCTCTGCCGTGCCGGCAGGCCGCGGCTGTTCGGGGCGCCAGAGGCGCTCGTAGAACGGGAGCCGATTTTCCTCGGCCTTTTGGCGGTCGTTCGGCGCCAGGTACAATAAATCAGGAACGATTCCCGTCGCACGCGAGAAGGTTTCCAGCCACAGGGGCCAGAACTCTTCATCGTCGGGTAACAGACATTGATTGAAGACAGCGATGACCGCCTTGTCCTCGCCGGCTGCGTTGCGGAAGAATCGCTTGACGGCCGCGTCATTGTATTTCTGTTGCGTGAGCACGGCCACCAGGACGTCTGCACAATGACGAAGGCGATCGGCCCGCAACCAGTTGATCTCGGCATCGCTGTCGATGTCGGGCGTGTCGAGAACCAGCAGGTTGGGAGGAAGTACTGCGCTTGATTTCCAGAAGAGCCGGTCTTCGACCACGTTTTCGAGGGCGGCGTCTGCCTCAGTCCATGCGACAAGCTTGAATCCCTCGAAAATTGCGGCCAGATCGTGCTGCTTTTCAAAATCAACCGGAACCAGGCAAACTGGATGCCTGGTCCCCGAGGCCAGGGGGCTGGTCGCACTCACGCGCGATCCGGCGAGGTGGTTAAAAATGACGCTCTTGCCGATGTTCGTACCGCCGACCACGGCCGCCACGATGAAGGGCTGGCCAGCCAGCTGCGGAATGAGTTTTCGGCTAAGCGCTTCAAACCACTCGCGGCCGGCGAGGGGCGCCAGCCGCAACAGTCGGCAATCGCGCTCTAATGTCCGCAAGGCGCCGAACAGCCGCTGTGTCTCGACGGCACAGGCGGCGAAGGGAGTGGCAGACATCTCACACAGGGATTGCTGTTCCATCTCTGTATTGTAGCACGACGAGCGAGATGCAGGCGACCGCGACCGCCCCGCGAAACCTACTCGAGCAGGCTCTTCTTCAGAACCGCCTGAGCATTGTCGAAGTACGGTTGCCATGTGATCTCGGGGTGGCCGTTCTTGAGACAATCGCGCACCGCGACCAGCGTGTTGCGGGCCATGTGCGGGCAACGATTGCAGGCGCAAGTCGTACCATCTGAAGCCATGATTCCCGGAACAGGAATATATGTATGCTGCGGGGCTGCTTTGGCGAGCGGATGAATCATGTTGGCTTCGGTGGCAACTAGAAACGTTCTTGGTTCGGCGATCGAGGCCACATACTTGCGCATCCGTTCAGTCCCGCCGATGACGTCGCTGACATCGAGAATGCTCTTGGGGCATTCCGGATGGGCCAGTACGATACTGCCGGGATTATTCTTTTTTGCCCGTAACAGATCTTGCACGCTGAAGATTTCGTGGACCATGCAGGCCCCGGGCCAGAGAATCATTTTCCGCCCGGTGACTTCCATGAGATAGCGCCCCAGGTGCTGATCGGGGACGAACAGAATTTCCTTGTTGGCCGGTACGCGCTCGATAATCTCGCGGGCATTGCCGCTGGTGACGATCCAGTCGCATAAGCTCTTGACCGCGGCGGTCGTGTTAATATAGGCCACTGTCTCAAAATCGTGCCCTTTTGCGCGAAGCGAGCGCTGCCAGTCGGCCAGCTTTTCTGCGGGACAACTCTCGGCCAGCGAGCAACCGGCGAGAACATCGGGAAGGAGTACCGTTTTTGACGGGTTCAGGATTTTGGCCGCCTCTGCCATGAAATGAACGCCAGCGAAAACGATCGTCGAATTCGTCACTTTGACGGCATCACGGGCGAGCTTGAGGCTGTCTCCCGTGAAATCGGCGATGTCCTGAATTTCGCCATCGACGTAGAAATGGGCGAGCAGAACGGCATCCTTCTCGCGCTTAAGGCGTTCGATTTCATCCATCAGCTCCAGCGGATCTTCGTCGGCCAGCGAAGTTGCCGGTACAAGTGTAAGCGGAGTCAGCGACATTTGTGCTCTCGTTGGTGGAAGTCGAGTTTCACAGGCGGTTGCCCGATAACAGCATTATATGCCGACGAGGGGCATTTGTCCCGCAAAATGAGACAGGCAATCGATTGCCGCGGATTCGTTTGCGTGACGTCGATTGAGTCGCCCGGGTGCAGGCCAAGAAACGCGGGCCCTTTTGGCTGCGGGCTAAGTCAGAATTTCTTCAATGACCTGTCCATGCACATCGGTGAGTCGGCGGTCGATGCCGTTGTGTCGGTAGGTGAGTCGCCGGTGGTCAATTCCCAGTAAATGCAGAATCGTTGCGTGCAGGTCGTAACACCAGGCGCCATCGACTGCGACCTTGTATGCAAATTCATCACTTTCGCCATACGTCGCCCCGGCCTTGACCCCCGCCCCCGCCAGCCATGTGACGAACGTTCCACCGTTATGATCGCGGCCGGTGCTCCCTTGAGTGAACGGCATTCGGCCGAATTCAGTTGTAAAGATCAGGAGTGTGTCTTCGAGAAGGCCGCGCGACTTGAGGTCTTTAAGCAATCCGGCAATTGGTTTGTCGACGCTGCCGGCGATAAACGGGAGCTCAGCCGGGATATCGGTGTGATTATCCCAATTCCCGCTGGCGCCGCCCGTGCCGCTCCAGACCTGCACGAACCGCACGCCGCGCTCGATCATCCGCCGGGCGGTGAGGCAATTGCGGGCAAAATCGGCGCACTGTTTTTCGGCCGTGCCGTACAGCGCATGCGTCTCGGCCGACTCTTGCGACAAGTCCAGCACCTCGGGGGCGCTAAGCTGCATTTTGGCAGCCATTTCGTACGAGGCGATGCGGGCTTCGAGACGCGTGTCGCCGGGGTTGTGTCGCAGGTGTTCGCGGTTGAGGGTCTCGAGGAGAGCCAGGCCGTCGATTTCGCTCTGGGCGGTAATGTATGACGCGGTCTTCGGAGGAAATAAATCGGCGATCGGGACGGGAGCGGTCGGGCGGATGACGGTTCCCTGATGGGACACCGGCAAAAAGCCTGCCGAAAAATTACCAGACTGGTTATAGGGCAGGCCCTTGGAATCGGGAAGTACGACAAAGGCGGGCAGGTTGTCGGTCAGCCGCCCCAGCCCGTATGAGATCCAGGCACCCATGCAAGGAAACCCCGGAGTAAGAAATCCGGTGTTCTGCATATAGCTCCCGGGACCGTGGACGTTCGTCTTCGACTGCATGGCCATCAGAAAGGCCAGGTCGTCGACACACTCTGCCAGGAACGGAAAAACGCTGCTCACCCAGCGGCCGGACTGGCCATATTGTTTCCACTCGAACGGGCACTTCATGACGTTGCCCGGTACGCTGGTAGCCGCCGCCTTCAGTCCAAAATCGACCTTTTCGCCGTGCCGCTTGATGAGCTCGGGCTTGTAGTCGAACGTGTCCATCTGGCTGACGCCGCCATTCATGAAAAGCTGAATGACGCGTTTCGCTCTCGCCCGATGATGCACGCCGCCGTTGAGCTCAGCCCCCGCCGGCCTCTCGCCCCGAGCCCCTTCGCCCACGGGGCCCTCCGCCAGAACTCCGTCGGCGCCGAGCAACGACGCCAGCGCCAGTCCTCCCAGACCACCCCCCGCTGTCCACAAAAAATCGCGGCGCGACCCCTCGTCGCTGCGGGCTCGCGACTGGCACTGGTCCGAATGTGAAGGCTGCCGATTCATGGTTAACCTCGTCGAAAGCCAACGGCTTCAGGTCGCGATTTGTTCGATGCCCGCGCGGCGTGGCGCCCGAACTTCAATTCTCAGTTTACAAACAGGAACTCATTGCTGTTGAGCAAAATCCGGACGGCATTGGCGAGGCCGTGTTTCGTCGCATATTCGGAGACCACTTCCACCTCGTTAGGCGTCGCCGGCCGCCCGAGAATCAATTCGTAGGCCATGCCGATTTGTCCCGCTGGTTCGGAAGACAACATATTGAGGCGCGCAGCGAGATGTTCGCTCTGTCGAACGATGAACCGGTCGTTCATCATTGCCAGGGCCTGCAAAGCCGTCACCGACGTGTTGCGAACAGGGGTTAATTGCGAAGCGTCGGCGCAATCGAGCGTCTCCATGAAAGGATCGGGAAGCGTCCGGAATATGAACCGGTAAACACTACGGCGGTTGTTTGCCGGGCTGTCCACGTCGAACGACAGGTAGTCGACGACTGGAGTCACGTGGATGCCGGGCGATTGTACGAATTGCTTGACGGAAGGGCCCCCCATCGTCAGATCAAGCTTGCCCGACAGTCGCAAAACAGCATCGCGAATTGACTCAGCATCGAGCCGTACTCGGTTCGTGCGCCACAGATAGTGGTTATCGCCGTCGATCTCGACGAATTTCGGGTCGCTGCGCGAAGACTGACGATACGCGGCGCTTGTCACCAGCAACTTATGCAGAAATTTGAATGATCCACCGTGCTCCTGAAACGTGATCGCGAGCCAGTCGAGAAGCTGGGGATGCGTCGGCGTCGCTCCCATCCGTCCGAAGTCATTGGGGGTGTCGACGATGCCGCGGCCGAAATGATATTGCCACACGCGATTGACGATCGACCGCCAGGTGAGGACGT
The DNA here is from genome assembly GCA_043746425.1 of Planctomycetia bacterium. Taxonomy (GTDB): domain Bacteria; phylum Planctomycetota; class Planctomycetia; order Planctomycetales; family Planctomycetaceae; genus JACQFH01. Next base: position 432 of record JAYTRB010000428.1, on the reverse strand, counting down.
TTTTCGTGTCAATGACCCAATGGGCCAGAGCGGCCCGGCGACTGCCCTCATGAGTCGGTTCAGACAGCTTAAAACGCGATTCGAGCCCAGGCACGCAAGCCAGCGCCCCTGGCTGGGCGGCGGCCAACGGCTTATTGATGTCGCCGCGACGCAGAATTTGCACGGGCCGCGGCGTCGGCGCCGGCCGGAAGGAACCGTCGGGTTGAAATTGGTTCGTCGCAGCGTACACTTTTCTTTGGGGCGGAAGCGCCGCCAGTTCGCGCTCGATCTGCTGAATGAGCACGTACGCCGCCAGCGCGGCACGTTGCCGATCGCTGCGATCGGCGTTTGCTGGTTGCAAGTCTGCAGCAATCTCGCCAGGAAGCACGTCAGCCTGAATGGGAAAGGGAGTGGGCAAAGTTGTGACCGACAAGCGAACGCGACCGATCAGGT
>JAYTRB010000427.1:0-3528 GCA_043746425.1 Planctomycetia bacterium | reverse complement strand
ACATTCTAATGAGTCTTCGCGCGGCGGAAAATAGCAACCCCGCCTTCAAGTTTGAATTTCACTCGGAAAACCTCGCATCGCGACGCGCGGCCGGATTTTTCAGCAGAAGCCGGCCGCGGGGCACAAATTCGCTGACCCGCGATCTTTATCGCCGCGGCCCGCTGCGTCTGGTTCAGTGTTCGGCCGTCTGCGGATTGATATAATCCCGTCATCTGCAACTTTTTCCGGGGAAACCTCGATAATGCCAGACATTCTTCCGCGAGTCTCGGTACCATCCCCCGACGATTCAGCAACGCCGCGGCGCTCTTTTCTCGCCGGATTGGGACTTGCCGCGAGTGCGAGCCTGTTTGCACCCGAGCACTATTCGGCCGAACCGTTATTCGCCGCCGCCCAGAAAGACGCTCCCAATCGAAAAGGGCCGGCCCCTCCGTCAGCAATCGCCGGGATCAAAGAACTTCTGACTCGCAAACAACCGGTCGCCTGGGTATTCACCGGCGACAGCGTTACGCATGGCGCCCTGCATACCCATGGGTGGCGCAGCTATCCCGAATTGTTCGCCGAGCGCGTTCGCTGGGAGCTTCGCGAGCAAAACCGCGTGCGCGACATTGTCATCAACACGGGCGTCAGCGGCGATCGAGCGCAGAGCCTTTTGTCTGACCTTGATTGGCGCGTTCTGCACCTGCGCCCCGATGTCGTTTCGCTGATGCTGGGCTTGAACGATTGTTCGTACGGCCCGGTGGGACACGAACTTTTCCGCAAGGATCTGACCGCGATCGTCAACAAAGTGCGGGCGGCCGGGGCCATTCCGATTCTCAATACGCCGAACACGGTCTACTTGAAACGAGCCCCAACCCACGGAGATCTGCCGGCCTATGCCCAGGTTGTCCGCGATGTGGCCCTGGCCACGAAAGCAATTCTAGTCGACCATTACTCACACTGGGAAAGTGCCAAGCCCGACCAGGAACAGCTGTTGAGCTGGCTGGCTGACGAAAGCATTCATCCGGGATACATCGGTCACCGCCAGCTCGCCAACCTGATCTTCCAAGAATTGGGAATTTTCGACGACAAAAGCCCCACCTGTCAATTGGCGGTTCCCTGAATCTGGCCGTCGACGCAAATTGCAAAACCACCCGTTCTCTCGAGTCTTCATCGCACCGTTACGCGATTCGTTCGTCTGACTCCGGCTAAGATAAAGCGATTTGTCGCATGCCAATTGACCGCTTCGAACAGTGTTCGCGTGGCTGGTTCACCGATCGGAGCAACACGAAGTCTGCTCGCTGAATTTGGGCGCGCCTTGCACTTGATGGAACACCCAGGCATTTGCGGCTATGCTTCTGCCTGGCAGGCCGTTAAAAAAGTAAACTGCCGCTTCGAGGCGAGGTGGTTTTGCGGAATGCGGTCGCCGGTCGATCGCAACCAGTCCGCCCAATCAACCCAGTCGGTGTTTTCAGCCCAGTCGGTGTTATCAGCCGAGCGCCGCCCGCCATATTTTCAAAACGTCCAAACCTAAAAGGCAATCAATGATCACTCACAGTATTCGATTCAAGGTTTCCACCGTCCTGGCGTTGTTCGTTTTGGGGCAGACTATGTTCAATCGAGCGGTCGCGGCAGCCGAGTTGCCCCTCAAAAAAGGTGAGCGAATCGTTTTTCTCGGCGATTCGATCACTGAGGCAGGCGTCGGAAAGGAGGGCTACGTCACATTCATCAAAGAGGCGCTGGCGACGAAATACCCCGCGCTGGCGATCGAAGTGCTCGGCGCCGGCGTCAGCGGCAATCGCGTTCCCGATCTCGAGGCCCGACTCGACCGCGATGTGATTGCCCGAAAACCGACCCTCGTCGTCATCTATATTGGCATCAACGACGTCTGGCATTCGGAGAATGGCCGGGGAACCTCGAAGGCCGATTACGAACAGGGGCTGCGGCGGATCATCAACAAAATCCAGGACGCGGGGGCCCGGGTTATTTTGTGTACTCCCAGTGTGATCGGCGAAAAACACGATGGTTCAAATCGGCTCGATACGATGCTCGATCAATATGCGCAGATCAGCCGCACAGTCGCTGCCGAGACGCACTCTGGATTGCTCGACCTCCACCAGCAGTTCGTGGGGTATCTGAAGACCCACAACAAAGACAATTCCGACAGAAACATTCTCACGTCTGATACGGTGCACCTGAATGCCGCCGGTAACCGGTTCGTCGCCGATCGAGTCCTCGAAGCGCTCGAACGAAACGGCAAGGTCTTGCGGCATGTGGTGTTGTTCAAATTCAAAGACGATGCGCCTGCCGAGAAAGTGCAAGAGGTCGTGACGGCTTTCGGCAACTTAAAATCTAAGATCAATTCGATCGAAGATTTTGAATGGGGAACCGACGTCGGGGTCGAGAATCTGGCCGCGGGCTTCACCCATTGTTTCCTGGTGACCTTCCGCGATGCCGCCGACCGCGATGCCTATCTGCCCCACCCGGCGCACGACGATTTCAAGAAGCTCGTCGGCCCAGTAATCGACAAAGTGCTGGTTGTCGATTACTGGACGAATAAATAGACCCAAGCGAACCGATCGGTTCGGCCATCGTAAGGGGCCACGCAGCGATCGCTGAAGTCAATCAAGCGCTGCGGCTTCTACTTCTTGCCCAGCGCCCGCTGCTGGGCGAAAAACTCCTGCAAGATCGCCCGGCATTCGTTCAATAGGACTCCGCCGATGACGGCCGACTGGTGGTTTAACCGCGCATCGGTCGTGATCTGAAACAGCGTGTGACAAGCCCCCGCTTTGGGGTCGGTCGCGCCATAGATGACCGTCGGCAACCGCGCCTGCACAATCGCTCCGGCGCACATCGGGCAGGGTTCGAGCGTGACATACAGCGTGCAGTCGAGCAGCCGCCATGAGCCCAGCGCCTCGGCGGCCTGCGTCATGGCGATCATTTCGGCATGGGCCGTCGGGTCGCGCAGCATCTCGCGCTGGTTATGGGCCGCGGCGATGACCCGGCTTTGGTGTACGATGATCGCCCCCACGGGAACTTCACCCTCGTCGAAGGCTTGCCGGGCTTCAGCGAGCGCATACCGCATCCAGCCGTCGTGGCAAGAAATGAGACTTTGAAAATCGGGGTTGGGATTTTGAATTCAAGCACCTGTCTGCAAGCAGCAAAACGTGAAAACCCGGGAACTGCGGCTTCTCGATCATAACCGAAAGGATGGTACGAACAACTTCGGCAGGCGCCGATTTCAGCGTCTCGCTTCTTGACGCTTATGCTCGGCCGCGGTAGTCTGCGCGACACCATGTCTGCCAAATATCCGGTATTCGTCAAACGCGATCTCGATGGCTTTTTCGGGTTGCTCATCGACAACCTGGTGCAACTCTTGTTGATACCGATGCTGTGCGCCACCGCGTGCGGAATGACGGGCGAAGACAGCCGCTGGATTTACGCATACATCCTTCCCGGTGCGGCCGTCAGCATTCTCGTGGGGAACGTGTTTTATGCATGGCAGGCGCATCGTCTGGCCGCCCGCACCAACCGCAGCGATGTGACAGCGCT
>JAYTRB010000426.1:0-5424 GCA_043746425.1 Planctomycetia bacterium | reverse complement strand
CCCCGGCTCCAGCGGGTGGCTTGTTGGCTTCATTGATCGATTCGATAAAACCCTTCAGCTTCTCGTCCATGAGCTTCGAGGCCTCTTCGGACGCAAAGCTCCATGCCACACGAATCTCGACCGGTCGATTCGCTGTTGCGCCACCAGCGCCGGCATCTCCGCCCATGCCCGGCATTCCTCCCGGTGGGCCGCCCGGCATACCTCCTGGTGGTCCACCCGGCATACCTCCCGGGGGCCCACCCGGCATGCCACCAGGCATTCCTCCCGGCATGACTCCCGACATACCTCCCATTGACCCGCCCGCACTCTGACCCTCTTTAAAGTCGTTCGTCAAGCTGACAGCCATGCCACGCGGTTTCGGTGCGCCCTTCATGAACCAATTCATGTTCTCGAAGCCCCTGATATGAAGCTTCTTTACCGAATCATCATTAACGCCCGAAACCCAGAACACCGCTTTCGGCTGCGCGAGCGCTTCAATACCCACGCGAACCGAACCGGGTTTCAGACTATTTAATGCAGCGACAACCGTATTGTGGCGACCAATCAGTAGAGTCTTGCTGTTCACATACGCCACGGCGTTATTGACCGCCGGATCCTTCGCGATGGCGTGAACGCTGACACTGCCGACTTTCTCGCTCTTTCCCGACGTTCCCAGCGCTTTGCTGATGGCTGCCGAGCTATAATCGGCCTTCGTTTGCACGCAGACGATGACGTCGCCCTTCGATCGCGTCGTAGCGCACCACAAGTGTTCAATCTGTGAGGATTTTATCCCCGCGCCGTCAAGCATCGACAGCACGGGACTGAATTGATTTAACAATTGTTCGCCGAAGGGAGTCGATTTGTCAGACAGGGCGGTAATATTTGCACCTGCCGCGACGTCGATGTCTTCAGGAATGAATTTCAGCATGTCCTGCGATGAAGCGGCGGTGGCAGCAGCTACCGGAACGCCCGCTGCCCCACCCGCGCCACCGGGAGCGCCCTGGGCACCGGCGCCACCGGGCCCCATCATCGCGCCTGGCGGCATGCCTGGGGCGCCACCACCCCCCGGCGCAGCACCCCCGGCAGGATTCGCCGCCTGTTCAACGGGCTTAACCGTTTCGCCTCCGCCACACCCCCACAAGCCAATCGACATCAACCCACAAACAAAAATCCACCGAATACTGGGCATTGCGCGTTTCCCGATAAGGAAGCCAGAGACTGGGCCGTATTATTGAGTGTGCCAGAGTGAGATTCAGAAGTCAACCAGAGTCTGCCGCGTCTGGTCCGGCAGTTTCCTGCCGGAATTCAATCCATCGCAAGCGATGTCGCTCAAATTTCTGGTGAAAGACGTTATTTTTTGAGCAGTCCGCGTAACGTCCGCAAATTGATTATATCCAACTGTTCTCCGTCTTCATCCCCCTTCGGCGTCTCCAGATACATTGGCACTTTCGCAAAACGCCGGTCGTTGAGCAGATGCCGAAAGGGTTCGAGCCCCAGTTTGCCACCGCCGATTTTGGCGTGACGGTCGACCCGGCTTCCCAGCTCGCGAACACTGTCGTTCAGGTGAAAGGCACGAATCCGCTTTACCCCCACGACCCGGTCGAATTCGTCCATCGTGGCTGCATATTCCTTTTTCGTCGTGATCGGATATCCCGCCGCAAAAATGTGACACGTGTCGACACACACTCCGACGCGATCGGGGTCGGCAACATTATCGGCAATGCGGGCCAGATGTTCGAACCGGTATCCGAGATTGCTTCCCTGCCCGGCCGTCGTTTCCAGCAGCGTAATCGTCTCGAAGCCCCGCGTGCGCTGGTGCGCCTCGTCCAGCGCCGCGATGATTCGCGACAAGCCTTCGTCCTCAGACGAATCGATGCAACTGCCGGGATGCATCACGACTCCCAGGAGCCCCAGCGCCTCGGCCCGTTCGAGTTCAACCGCGAACGCCTCCAACGATTTCTGCCACAGGGCGTCATCCGGGCTGGCCAGATTGATGAGATAACTGTCGTGCGCGCAGGGGTGCTTCATGCCGGTCGATTTCAGGGCCGTTCGAAAATCGTCAATCTCAGCCTGCGAGATGGGCTTGGCCTTCCATTGATTGTTGTTCTTGGTGAAAAGTTGAACGCAATTCATGCCATATTCAGCCGCGGCTTCGACGGCCTTATAATAGCCGCCGGCAATCGACATGTGGGCTCCGAGCAACGGCATAGTAACTTTCATTTTTAGAGTGCAGGCAATGAGGACGAACGTCGAGATTTTCGGACGCCCTCGAATCTGGTTTATCTCATCCAGACGGATGGAACGACGAGGTCGCCCTCTCACCAGCGTGCCGCTGCCGGCCGCGCCCTCACCGAACCGGCTCAATGCGCTGCGACATTTTCAAATCCCGAGAATCACGTTTGGTTCGTTTTCCTATTCTCGCATGCCGCGAGCGTGCGGTCGAGAGATCTGGCTGCCAACTTCTTGAGGGATCCGCGGTAGCATACACCGGGAAATTCGCATTCATGGTCCTTTCCATCGACGATGACAACTGCCAGCCTCGAATTGCCGACCGGCGTCTTTCTCTCTGGGCCTGAAGGGAGAGCGCTCTCCTTGCCAAAGGATCAGGCGACCTCGTAAGATTCCCAGAGACGTCAGTCCGTACCGCAAGGACTCAATATGGGGAATCCGCTACTTCTGGTTGCCGCCGCGATCGTGCTGCTGATCGCCGCCTTCGCGTTACGCAAGCCATTACGGCTGTGGCTCGAAAGACGCGAGGCCGAGAATGCCCGGCGCGACTTTCGACGGCAGCGAGAGGTGCTCGAGGCCAAGTTTTTCGATCGCGCGGCGACCACCGGCAAGCCCCGCGGTTTGCGCTGGATCGAATGCGACTGGCTCGAAGACGTAACGTTCGCACGCGATCGGCAAAGCGGGCTCCTCACGGCATTCGTCGCCGTGAATATCAGCTTTGAAGCGATTGAGGGGGGAGACATGGAAGGCGTCGCCGCCGTCGGCAACATCCGCGACGCCGCGGCGGTCTTTCATTATCAGAAAGGCCGCTGGGGAACCGGGGGCCGCGCGCTATTTAATATGAATCCCGTCGATGCGCTGGGTCGGCTGCAAAACCAGTACGCACCTGTGACTCTGTCCGGGAAAGGTTCGACGTAAGCCATTGTTTTGCGGGGAAAAATGCACAGGGCAAATAAAAAAAAACGGGCAGGTGAATGAAAATGGACACATGAAATCGAACGGGGCGAGGAAACAAGTCGCAAAATAAACAAGAAGTGCCTGGAACAAAACGCCACTGGCAACTTTACCGGCCCCCACTTCCCCCGGCGACCGCAGCCAACCAAAGGCTGCCCCTGCGAAGCGTGAGACTGCGAATCCTTTATCTTCGATCTTCTACTCTCGATCTGGAAACATGCCAAGCAAAATGCGTCCTCTTGCCGTGCGTTGCGTCACACTTATTTCTGCGGCCCTCATGGCGCTTGCCGCTCAGGTTCCGGTTTATTCCGGCGACTCGGTTGCCGAGTCAGAGCAACGCCTGCTGACCGACATCAAGTACCTCGCCTCTGACGAGCTAGAAGGGCGCGGCGTGGGGCTCAAGGGGCTCGACCTGGCAGCCGAATTCATTCGCGACCAGTTTGCGAAGGCCGGACTTGCGGTCGACGCCGTCGGCGGAACACCCTTTCAGACGTTCACCATGAGCGCCAATGCCAAGCAGGGTTCGCTCAATACTCTCGAATTCGTCGGACCCGACAATATGAAATTGACGCTGGCCGCCAATTCCGATTTCACACCGGTCTCGTTTGGCGGTTCGGGTGCATTCTTCGGAGAACTGGCCTTTTGTGGATATGGAATCGAAGCTCCCGACAAAGACTTCGATGAATTTGCCGGTCTCGATTTGAAAGGAAAGGTAGCCATCATCCTGCGCAGGGTTCCTCAGCAGGATAATCCGCACAGCGTCTTTGGCGATTCCAGCGGAGTCATGTCGACACACGCCGAGCTGCGCACGAAACTTGACCGCGCCTTCTCGAAAGGGGCGGTCGCCGTGCTATTCGTTAACGACCCCCATTCGGGACGTAGCGAACTCGAACAGGGGAAGAAACACGTTGCGAAACTGGCTGAGGCGGTAGCGGCAGCAGCGGTCGAGTTTGAAGCCGTCGACTCCCAGGACGCCGAAAAGCTGGTGGCCGCACGCAAAAAGCTTGCAGACGAAGTCGCCCGCTACAAGGCCGGCAAAGGACATCTGTCGACGGATGAGCCCGACGCGCTCATGAAATTCGGCTATGGCGGCAAAGACGCGATCCGCAATCTGCCAGTGATGCACATCACCAAAGCGGTGTGTAACAAGTTGCTTAAAATCGCGCTTCATCAATCATTGGCCGAGATCGAAGCTCAGATCGACAACGATTTGAAACCTCACAGCGCAGTCCTCAATGGGTGGACGGCAGGTGGCGTGGCCACGATCGACCGCAAACAGACGCCGGTCAAGAACGTCATCGCTGTCCTCAATGGGTCGGGGCCCCTGGCCGATGAAACGGTCGTCATCGGTGCGCATTACGATCACGTGGGGCGTGGCGGCGAGGGGTCGTTTGTTCCTGGCAGCACCGAGATTCACAATGGGGCCGATGATAACGCCTCGGGAACGGTGAGTCTGCTCGAACTGGGCCGCCGCTTTGGGGCACGTAAAGAGAAACTGCCTCGACGTCTCGTGTTCATCGCTTTTACCGGCGAAGAAATGGGGCTGTTTGGTTCCGCACGGTACACCAAAGATCCGGTCTTTCCGCTCGAAAAAACCATTGCCATGATCAACATGGACATGGTCGGACGATTGAAAGACGAGAAATTGATCGTCTTCGGCGCCGGCACGTCGCCGATCTGGGACGGAATGCTGACGCGACTGGGCGCCGAGGCCCACTTCGACATCAGTCTCAAGCCCGAGGGCATGGGCCCCAGCGACCACCAGTCGTTCTTTATGAAGCAGATTCCCGTGCTGCACTTCTTCACGGGGACGCACGGCGACTACCACCGCCCTTCCGATGACTGGGAGAAGATTAACATCGATGGCACTGAACGGATCGTCGATCTCATCGAAAAACTCGTCATCGAAGTCGCCAGCCTGCCGGAACGGCCCAAATATATAGCCGTCAAAGGAACTGCCGATATTGCCGAGCGCGCCGGCAGCCGTCCTTATTTCGGCAGCGTCCCCGACTTCGGCACCGACAAGCCGGGCTATTCCCTGGGCGGAGTCGCTCCGGGAGGGCCGGCCGAAAAGGGAGGACTCAAAGCGGGAGATCGCATCGTGCAACTGGGGACGCACAAGATTGAAAACCTGTCCGACTTCGACCTGAACCTGCGACGCTTTTCGCCCGGCGATACAGTCGATGTCACGGTCGTGCGCGGCGAAGAGGAAGCGACGTTAAAAGTGGTTCTCGACAGCCCGCGATGATATGGCAAAATCGT
>JAYTRB010000425.1:0-5403 GCA_043746425.1 Planctomycetia bacterium | reverse complement strand
ACGCCGAAATCGGGTAGCGCGAGTTCGTCATAGATTCGTCGGAGTTCGCCGACGGGGTCGCCATCGAGCTGCGTATAGGCGACCTCACAGAACCGGCCCGCCGGGATGAGCGACTTTTCTTCAAAGAACGCGTCGAACATGCTGGTGTATTGTCGGATGACCCGCCGGCGGACGACCGACGGATCGGGGAGTTGCAGTGAGTTATACTCCCAGCTCTTCAGGTGCAGATGGCGGGTCGACTGGTAGACGACATACGGATCTCGGTGAATGTGGACGAAGCGGGCGTCGGGAAACATCTCCAGGATGAGCTTAATCCGGCCGGTATTGGGAGGCGACTTGAGGACCAGCGGAAGATGGTATTTCCACGTCAGCTTCTTCAACAACGTGACGAAGGCTTCCTTCCAGCGCTCGACTTCGGTGGCAGGCACGCCGCGAAACGTCAAATATCGATCATAGTGATCGGCCCGATGCGGAAAAGCCCACGTCATATAGGGCGAGAGGAAGGTCGCCAGGCACAGGGCGAATTCCTCTTCCCACGGAACCTGCGGATTCATGGCCACATTGTCTAAACCCAGGCGTTCCGCAGGGAGCAGCACGGCGCTTCCGGCTTCCATAAGCCTTTCACCGATTAGAAACGTGTGCGGAATCATGACCTGGCAGAAGCGGGCGTACGCGAACCGCCGATCAACCGAAATCAGGTTGTGCAGATGGGTTGTTCCCGATCGCCAATGACCGATGATAAACAACGGCGGCAAAACACTTTGCTGCGCCACACGCTGGCCATATACCGCGTCTTCCATTTGCCGTACGGGTGTGCTGATCAGGCTGATCAAAGCGGCGAATGCGGCTTTCGGCCAGTAGCGGGGGCGCACCCGGAAACCGTTCTCAGCCAGCAAGCAGACGAGATCGCCGAGGGTAATCCCCAGGATCAGTCCGGGACTGGTCGTTCTGAAAAAGGCCTCCCGCCAACCCATGTCTCACACACCTGTTCGCGATTTCTGAAAAACGCAATCATACTGACAGGTCCGGTCCGTTCGCACAACGAACATTGGCCGCACGAGCGGTCGAAAAAACAAGCTGGGGCTGTGCAGAATCAGTTATTAAGGATGACTTGCCAAGCCCTGCGATTCACATTCGCAAGTCGCGAACGAACGCCTCAGATTTCATCCGCGAAGACAGACGCGTTTCGGAATTCCAACGAATTCGGAAACGTTGATGTGAATTATCCCGGCACCAGCCGCTGTTATGATTCTCGGACACTTTCGAAAGTTGGCACATCGGGTGGCCGCCGGAATTGTTCTCGCTCAGAATCGCTCAGCAGTCCCCGGAAGATGATTTGCAGCAGGGCCTCGTATTGTTCGTCGAGCGACACCGACCGGCCCACGAAATGATTCGTGAACATCATTCCATAAAGCAGACTGCCGATCGTGTCGGCAATTCGTTCGACCGGCAGATCGGCGCGAATGCGCCCGGCGGCGATTAATTGCCGCCACTGTTCCTTCCAGTAGCCGATGTTGGCTGCTCGATATTCGAAATACGTCGGCTGTTTTCGGTCCTTGAAAATCGCCCGTTCCTGAATCAACAGTTCGACATATTCAGGGTGCTCTTCGAAAAACGCCAGGTACGTTCGAATTCCCAGCCCGATTCGCGTGAACGGGTCGTCTACCGTCTCGGCGGCCAAGCGAACCGTCTGCTGCATGCCGCTCATCCCCCAGTCGACACAGGCGAAGAACAGTTCCTGCTTGCCGGGAAAGTACAGGTACAAGGTCCCCTTGGCGATTCCGACTTCCGCCGCGACACGCTCCATTTCACAGCCGGCAAACCCATCCTTGGCAAACAAGCGTGCAGCAGTCTCGACGATGGCTTGCCGGCGTTGAGAGCGCCGATCAGTGCTGGTCGCGTCTGTTTCTGTGGCCTTATCGCTCTCTGGACTGCCCAAATTCAAATTCCCATTGAAAGTTGTTGATGCACCCATATAATAGCAAGCTAATGAATATGACTGACTGGTCAGTCATATTGTATACTTCATCAGGCCTCGCGCCTGCTTTAAATTCAAAATCGAATGCGAAAATCGTTTCCAGTTCACGACAGTTGCCCAGGAAGTAGTAAAGTGAAGGCCGACCGCGAATGACGCGAAAGTGCGTGAAAATTTCAATTCACGTCGTTTCGTCTTGATTTAGGTGTCTCCGCGACATCCACGATTGTTTTTATTTTGCTGACTGGCCGAATGCCAGACAGAGGCGTCCCGCCCCGAATCTCAAAAAAGTAATGATGCCCGCCCAACGCATTTTCTCGGCTGATCGTCGACTTCACAAATGGACTCGTCCATCATTGGTCGCGTGTTGTTGTCTGTGTGTGGCGGTCGCGAGCCTGGGATCGTCTGGGTGTCGCCACGCAGAGGCTGAGAAGAAGGATGCCAAACCGCCCGAGGTCGATATTGAATCGCCGTACCAGGATGAGGTGCGGGAATATCAGGAGTTTACCGGACAGACGGTCGCTGTCGAGACGATTGAGATTCGCGCCCGGGTCAGTGGCTATCTCGAGAAAAACTTCTTTAAGGATGGCGCTCTGGTCGAAGAAGGAGCGCTGCTTTTTCAAATTGACGATCGCCCGTACCGGGCCGAGTTTGAACGGGCGACGGCCGCCCTGGCACAAGCCCGCGCGCACCTCGAACGAGTAAAGCGGCAGGAAGAGCGTGCCCTTCAGCTTCAAGAAAAAAAGGCCATCTCGCAAGAAAGCATCGATCAGGCGACCTTCGACCGGCAGGAAGCCGAAGCCACGGTCGCGGCTTCCATCGCAAGTCGCGACATCGCCGAATTGAATCTGGGCTTCACGAAGATCACTGCAAAAATCAGCGGGCGCATCAGCCGCCGCATGGTCGACCCCGGTAATCTTGTGCAGTCCGACACTACCCCGCTGACCTCGCTCGTCTCGAGCGATCCGATCTACGCCTATTTTGACATCGACGAACGCACGCTCTTGCGATTGCGGCGGATGATGGAAGAAGAGCACACCGACTCGGCTCTCAGTTGGCAGGTTCCGGTGATGATTACACTGGCTGATGAAGAGGCCGCCCCGCTGGTGGGAAAGATTAATTTCCTCGACAACCAGGTCGACGCGAGCACGGGAACTTTGCGCGCACGGGTGGTCATCGACAATCCGAAAGGCATGCTGTCGCCCGGCTTGTTCGTCCGTTTGCGCGTTCCGGTGGGTGTTCCACGACAGGCATTGCTCGTGCGGGAGGAAGCGCTGCAGAGCAATCAGGGCAAGCGTTTCGTTTGGATCCTGAACAGCGAAGACAAGGCCATTCAACGCGACGTGACGATCGGCTGGCAGGTCAATGGCCGGCGGGTGATTCTCGACGGATTGCGGCCGTCAGATCGGGTCATTGTCCGCGGGGTGCAGCGGGTGCGCGAAGGCAAAACGGTGGCGCCAAAACCCTATGACGATCAATCCGACCTGGTCTCGGCCGAAACCAAACGCACCGCAACGGCGGCTCCCGAGGCCCCCCCCGAGCCCAGCGCAGGTGGACGGTGACTGAAGGTTATGTTCTCACGATTCTTCATTGATCGGCCGATCTTCGCGGCGGTTCTCTCTATCGTCATCACGCTGGGGGGAGGGATCGCAGCCTATACACTGCCGATCGCGCAGTACCCGCCGGTGACGCCCCCCACCGTGCAATTCGATTGCAACTATCCCGGTGCCAGCGCCCAGGTCGTCGCCCAAACGGTTGCTGCTCCCATCGAACAGCAGGTGAATGGCGTCGAAAACATGATGTATATGACGTCACAATGTACGAGCGACGGCTCGTATACCCTGACGGTGACGTTCACAACCGGAATGAACATCAACCTGGCACAGGTGCTGGTGCAAAACCGGCTGGCTCTGGCATTGCCGCAGCTTCCCGCCGTGGTGCGGCAGACCGGGCTCACCACCCGCAAGCGCTCTCCCGATATTCTGCTGACGGTAAGTCTGAATTCGCCCGCCACGAATGATTTTCCCAAGGGGCGCTACGACCAGCTCTATCTGAGCAACTATGCACTGATGCACCTGAAAGATGAACTTTCGCGTCTGCCCGGAATCAGTGAGGTGCTGGTGTTCGGGCAGCGCGACTACAGCATGCGGATCTGGCTCGACCCCGACAAGTTATCGGTAAGAAACCTGGCGGTGACCGATGTGATTGCCGCGTTGCGCGAACAGAACGTCGCCGTGGCCCTGGGGCAGGTGGGGCAACCGCCAGCGACGACAGGGCAGCCTCTGCAAATTCCACTTACCATGCAGGGCCGGTTGCGCGATCCCGAGGAATTTGCAGACATTATCGTCCGCAACACGCGCGACGGTCGCAAACTGCGCATCAAAGATCTGGCGCGTGTCGAGTTGTCTGCCAAGAGTCATGATGTCAGCAATCGCTTCGATGGCAAGCCGACCGTGGGACTGGCCATCTTTCAATTGCCTGACGCCAATGCCCTGGAAACGGCCGATCTCGTCAAAGCCAAGATGAATGAACTGGCCGTTGATTTTCCCAAGGGAGTCGAATATGAGGTCGGATACGATACGACTCCCTTTATCGCGGAGTCGATTCACGAGGTATTCAATGCACTTCGCGACGCCATTATTCTAGTGGCCATCGTCGTGCTTGTCTTTTTGCAGGGCTGGCGCGCGGCCGTCATTCCACTCATTGCCGTGCCAGTGGCCGTGGTGGGCACTTTCGGGGTCATGGCCGTGGCGGGTTTCAGTCTCAATAATCTGACGCTGTTCGGACTGGTGCTGGCCATCGGCATTGTCGTAGACGACGCCATTGTCGTTGTCGAGGCGGTTGAGCACCACATCGAACGCGGGCTTTCTGCGCGGGCGGCCGCTTTCAAGGCCATGGACGAAGTCTCGGGGCCGGTGATCGCTGTCGGACTGGTGCTCAGTGCCGTATTCATTCCCTGCGCGTTTCTGACAGGCATTATCGGGCAGTTTTTCAGGCAGTTCGCGCTCACAATCGCCGTTTCGACAGTCATTTCGACCTTCAACTCGCTGACACTCAGTCCCGCGCTGGCGGCGCTCTTGCTTCGGCCTCGCGTTTCTGGAAAAAGCGATGTCATTCCCCGGTTCGTCTGGGCGCTGGCGAGTGGTTGGACAGGCTACGAAGTGTTCGTTCCAGGGTTTCCGCCGGCAAGCGCAATGCAACCGCTCTGGCCGTGGCTGACGGGGGTCGCCTGCCTCTTGGCCGGCTGGTTCATCGGCCCCTGGATTAATCGCCTGCTCGAATGGTTCTTCGAGAAATTCAATGACGGCTTCCGGCGTTCGACCCGACTGTACACGCGGGTGGTGGGCAAGCTCTTGCGTGTTCCCGCACTGGTGCTGTTCGTCTATGGAGGACTCGTTCTGCTAACGTGGTGGACGTTCGGGCAGCTC
>JAYTRB010000424.1:0-13715 GCA_043746425.1 Planctomycetia bacterium | reverse complement strand
CTCTTGCCAAGAACTTGTCCGACACGCATCAATCAGCAGAAAAACAATCCGCGGAATCTGCAGTTATCGAGCCCCTTCCGGAGCCTGTTTCGCTTCCCGAGAGTGCCTGAATGGGTTTCGGCGTCAATCGGATTTGATCACCGGATTTGATCCCAAGTGTGTCCGACAGACCCCGCGCCAAACGAAGTGGGTACACCACGCATCACCTTCAGGATGCTGAGACGATGTCGGTGGTAACTGTCATCCTTTTGACTGCCACTTCAGCGGCAAAATGGCGCTGAAAACGACAACGACAGGGGGGAAACCAGAAACGAGCGATCAGTCGGGTCCACCTTCTGGGTGTCCGCCGTCAAAATACTGCCGCTCGAGCTCTTTGGTGTTACGTTCGATCCCCAGAACGATCATTCGGCGTTCGCTGCCGCGCGGAGATACCGCGGTGAAAGTGATGACTTGACGCCCTTCAGGTTGATTGACGCGAATTGTAAACGACCCATCGTCGCGGAGTTCGACCGGGTCGCCTTGCACAGTGAGGGCTGAACCGGGGCGGGTGGTGCCATGCACGACGAGTTCGGTATTGAGATCAAACGAGAATTCGCGTTTTTCGCGCTCTTCTGTGGCCGCTGGGCCGAAGTGCGACAGCGTTGAAAAGCCCAGCGGTCGCCCCAGGCGACCATCGGATTTCGGCGCCGCCGTGTGCTGCACTTCGCCGGCAGCGTGACCGTTGCGCGACTGCTGGCCGTTTCGCGAAGCAGCGACATTTGAAGAATTCAAAACAGGCATCGCGCATATGTTCGACTTGGCGAGAGCGAAAAAAACTCCTGCCATCGTTCGATAGCCGATATGCACGCGGTAGGTTTTGGCGTCGGGAGGCACGTGAATGTACCAGGTATTCATTCCGGCTTCGATCAGAACATCTTTAACCTGGATTTCAGAAACGCTATTGATGTCGTCCGATAAAACTTCAAAGAGCCGCAATGCCGGAAGAGCCGCGTGCCAATCGGCGCCCAGTCGCGATTCCGCCCGCCGAATGCTGTCGCGAGTGAGATCCCACTTCACGCGAATCCACGGAGCGTCGCAAACGGCCGCGTCGATACAATTCTTGCGGCCGGAGATTTTATTGTCAGCAACTTCTGTCGTGCACAGGTCGCGGTTGCGGAGTGGCACGGGTTGTGCGCTCAGGCTGTCGGCGCTGGCGTGTTTGCCGTTGCGTTTTTCAATGTGAGGGCCGCTTTTTTCAGACTTCCGTCGATTACGTCTCAGGTCGACGACTGCCGAAACGCGAGGCGACCTGGTACTCGCGGCGGCCGCTGCCGATCGCTTTGTGGCGGCAACCCGCAACAGCGCCCGGACGAGTTCGGCCTTGGTCAGTGAATGCCAGCGGACAATCCCGCGGCGTTTGGCCATTAAGGCGAGGTTCTTACGTGATTCGGCTTTCAATACTTCCGCGGTCATAAAGCGACTCCGACTGATTTCCACCGGCGCGAACTGGCCTGAGTTCCGAGGAAAAATCATAGTCCTCCGTGACCGTCTCGGGACGTTTCTCAGGTTTAAGAACGCCGACCGATTTCACTATTGATGACGTAGCAAACGTATACTCATTTTTATCATGACCGATCGTCGATTTCAATGGCCTGCCGTGAGAAGGCGACGTGGCGAATGCGGGTTGCGTGTCGTAACTTACTGTCGTGTATTGTTTTGCGAGTGACGCTTATTGTTGTTGCGACTCTGACAATTTGTCAGAATTTACATCGTCAGCCCGCTGCGGGGGCGACGATCTGAAGCACTTAACCGCACCGAGATCGAGCTTAAGGTGGCGGTTGAACAGGAGTTGCAAAACCACCTTTGAGAAAATGAAAATTGCCGTTCTCCACAACTTTGACAACACCAGGGGGCACCGTTACACTGACCGCGGAATTGCTTACAGGTTAGTAAGGAAACTTGAGTTGTGGGACATGCGGGCGAGATCGCAGGCACGATGGCCTGCGATAATACGAGGGCGTCCGAAAATGCGGGCGATTGGCGATTAGAGGGCGGTCGCTAAAGCGTCCGTCGCCGGAATCGCCGGTAGCAATCGGCAGAGGAAAAGTCATGGCCGCCCCACATCGCGACCGGCGTGCGCCAATGGCAGTCGCGATGGAGTTGGCGTCTCAGATCACGTCGGTGGCCTTGGTGATGGCGCTGCCGGCAGGTGTCGGATATTGGATCGACAGCAAGTTCGGGTCAACCCCGTGGGTGCTTGCGGCGGGTGCTATTTTCGGGCTCGTCGCGGGAATGGTGCAGCTGCTTCGTGGAATTGGTCGGATTTCAAAACGTGACGAAGACGAACACAAGCTCAACGGCGAAGACGGTTGGAAGTAGCAAGTGGAATCATTCGCAGGCGATGTGGGGCAATCTAGTGCCCATGCAGTTTCGGACAACTTTTTTGAGAGGGCGCTGCCTGCGGCTGATGGCGGCCATGGGCGGGCTGTGGCTGCTGGCGATTATTCCGGCAGGGCAGTTTTTTGGCCTGGCAGGCGTTGAAGCTGCGGGCGTGTCGGCGGTCAGTTGTTTGCTGGGAGGGTGTCTGACGTTTTGGGTTGCTGCACGCCTCGTGCGGCCGCAATTGTTGGCATTCGCTGCACTGCTTGGGACGGCGATACGAGGATTGTTTGCGTTGATTGGGGCGCTCGTGATGCAGTTCGCGCTGGAACTGTCGCCTGAGAATTATTTGATCTGGCTGGGGACGTTCTATCTCGTTTCGCTGGCGTTAGAGACGGTCTTGATGGTTGGGCCAGCGGCCCAGACCGACGCCCGCTGATCGGGGTTGGCTGTCGATTGAACTTTGGAAACAAGTTTAAAGCGGTTGGTGAAAATGGCTTCCGGGCACGGCAACGACGTATTTCATCATGTGCGCGACAGCCTCAGTTTTGAGGTTCCGCAGGTCTTGGGCGGCGAATGGCATATTCCGCAGCCATTTGGTGGATACTTCGCAATCACAAAGTTCATGATACTGGAGGTCGCGGCAGCGCTGATTGTATTCGCCATTTTTCGAGGGCTGGCCCGCAAAATCGCCTCTGGTGAACCAGTTCGAGGCCGCTTCTGGAACTTTTGGGAAGCGATTGCGCTTTTCTTGCGCGACGAAGTCGTGCGGCCCACAATCGGCGAGGGACACGCGGATCATCACGAACATCATGAAGACGAGTATTTCGGGCATGAGGATCATGGGCATGCTGGTCACGGGCAGGCCAGTCACGGGCAGGCCAGTCACGGCCATTTGGCCAAATCCAGGGCTGGCCACCCAGCCGACAAATATCTGCCTTTCATCTGGTCGACGTTTTTCTTTATTCTGCTCTGCAATCTGTTGGGGGCGATTCCCTGGATGGGTTCGCCCACGGGAAACCTGTGGATGACTGGAGTTCTGGCGCTCAGCACTTTTGTGGTCGTCGTTCGCGCCGGGATGGCAGAGGTCGGGGTTGTCGGGTTTTGGAAGATGGTTCCGAAGATGGAGTTGCCATTTTTGCTGAGTCTGTTTTTGGTGCCGCTGATGTGGGTTATTGAGTTTGTCGGTTTAATCATCAAGCATGGTGTGCTGGCGGTGCGACTGTTCGCGAACATCATGGCGGGACATACCGTTATCTCTGTGATTCTAGGTTTTATCGCCGCCGTCGGTGCCAGCCCCCTGGTGTATCTTGTGGCTCCGGCAAGCGTTTTCGGCCAAGTGGGAATTGGGCTCTTGGAGTTGTTCGTGGCATTCTTGCAGGCCTACGTTTTCGTGTATCTGGCGACGGTCTTCATTGCGGTTGCGACGCACCCGCATTAAGTGGCTTTGTCAGAGAGGCGTAGCTGGGATTGGAATTGGCCAGTCTTCAAAGAATTTCACTAAATCGTCTGGATTCAGCGTTTCACATCACAATCGTTTGAGAGGAGATGATCACGTGAGTCGAATTCTGCGCATGATGGGTGTGGCATTGGGTACCATTCTGTTGGCGACGCCGGCGTTTGCTGCGTCGGGTGAGTCGCTCATTTCGTTTTCGGCGTCGTTTGGAGCCGGCTTGACGATCATTGGCGCCGGCATTGGCTTCGCCAAAATCGGTGGTGCGGCGCTTGAGAGCATCGCCCGTCAGCCCGAGGCTGCCGGAGATATTCGCGGCGCGATGATTGTTATCGCCGCGCTCCTCGAAGGGGCGACATTCTTCGCTCTGATCGTGTGTTTTGCAATGGGCGTGAAGTAATCACGATCTTGCAGATCCGTTTGAGTTGTCAATCGGCATAAATGCTATTTCAGGTGGTTTTATGCGTTTTTGCTTAATGAAAGTTGCGCTGTGTGCGGCTGTCGCCGTGACGTGTGCGGTAATGACGTCGGCAGCGGCGACGCGAGTGTCTGCCGCAGAGGCGGAAGATGCGGCACATGCTATGGGCTCTGAAGGCGATGCGCATGCAGGCCCTTCTGGGCCGATGACCGCAACAAAACAGGATGCTGACCTGGCGATCTGGTCGCTGATCACGTTCTGTGTTTTGCTGTTTGTTCTTAGAAAGTACGCTTGGGGGCCAATGATTGACGGGCTGAATAAGCGAGAGGCGGGAGTGCTCGACAACATCGCGGCTGCTGAAGCGGCGCACATTAAGGCGACAAAGATGCTGGCCGAACATGCAGCCAAGCTGGAGCGTGTGCAGGATGAGGTTCGTGAGATTCTGGCCGAGGCGCGGCGCGATGCCGATCACACCCGGCACGAAATTATCGCCGCCGCCCAAAAAGAAGCCGAAACGACCCGCCAGCGGGCCGTGCAGGACATTGAACGGGCGCGGGATGAGGCGCTGAACGGTCTATTTGGTCACATGGCCCGGTGCGTCAACGAAGCGACCGAGCACGTTATCGGACGCGCGCTGACGGGGGCCGACAACGAGCGTTTGATTGAAGAATCGCTGAGCGGTTTCGCCCAGCGGGCGCATTGAGTATTGAAGTCTGGGCTTCCTTCGGCGAGGCGCCCGGTGCCGCCTGACGGCGGGGTTCCGGTAGCGGCCTTCTCTCGGTAAGAGAGAAAAAAACAGAACTGGCATTGTATGGCTGATAAAGCGCAGATCAAGACACGCATCGAAAGCGTGATGGAAAACCCCCATCAGGGGGCCGTAGCGCGGATTTATGCCGACGCATTCTTGAATGCGATACCCTCCGGCCAGGGGGACGAAGCACTGGAAGAGTTTCGATCGTTCGTCGAAGACGTGCTGCACAAACAGCCGGAGTTTTCAAAGCTGGTTCTTTCGGACATGGTCAGTCGCGATCAAAAATTACTGCTGATCGATCGCATTGTCGTCGGCCGGGCCAGCGAGTTATTTACGAGTTTTCTGCAGGTGCTGGCGCGGCATGACCGATTGGGTCTGTTGCCGTTGGTTCTCGCTCAATGCGCTATCGAATATGAAAAGCGCTCGGGTTGCGGGCGTGTGCAGGTCGTTTCGGCGCAACCGTTGTCGGAGCGCGCTTTAGACGATATTCGCGCGCGGCTGGCGACGGTGCTTCCGTTTCAACCGGTCATCGAAGCGGCGGTCGATCCGGATATTCTTGGGGGCCTGCGCATTCGCGTGGGTGACACTGTTTACGATGGTTCGCTGCGGGCCCGGTTGAAACAACTGCGGCACCGTGTGCGCGAGAGGAGCTTACATGAGATTCAAAGCGGACGAAATCGCTTCAGTCATTCAGAGTGAGATTGAAGACTTTCGCGGTCAAATCGAAACCAGCGAAGTCGGGCGCGTGCTCGAGGTCGGCGACGGCATCGCGCGGGTGTACGGCCTGGCCGGAGCGATGGCCGGCGAAATGGTCGAATTTCCCAGCGGGGTACGCGGGCAGGTCTTCAACCTCGAAGAGAACTCGGTCGGCGTCATTATTCTTGGCGACTATTTGAAGATCGCCGAGGGAGACCAGGTCAAAAGCACCGGGCAGCTTCTGTCGGTGCCGGTAGGCGATGCGGTCATTGGCCGTGTGGTCGATCCGATGGGCAACCCCCTTGATGGAAAAGGCCCGATTCTGGCCACAGAAACGCGGCCGTTGGAATCGATTGCACCGGGCATTGCCGGCCGTCAACCGGTTAAGCAGCCCCTGCAGACCGGAATCAAGGCGGTCGACGCGATGACCCCCATCGGCCGCGGGCAGCGAGAACTGATTATCGGCGATCGCAAAACAGGAAAAACCGCAGTATGCATTGACACGATCATCAATCAGAAGGGACAGGACGTCGTTTGCGTCTATGTGGCCTGCGGACAGCGGTCTTCATCAGTCGCCGGCGTCATCGAAGCCCTGCGCGCCCACGGCGCCATGGACTACACCGTCGTGGTGAGCGCCCCGTCGAGCGAGCCGGCGCCATTGCAATACATCGCCCCCTACGCGGGTGCGGCGATGGCCGAATACTTTATGTACCAGGGTAAGCACACGCTGGTCATCTATGATGATCTGTCTAAACAGGCCATCGCCTACCGGCAGTTGTCATTGCTCATGCGGCGGCCTCCTGGCCGCGAGGCCTTTCCTGGCGACGTGTTTTATTGCCACAGTCGCCTGCTCGAACGGGCTGCCAAACTCAGCGACGAACTGGGGGGCGGTTCGATGACGGCATTGCCGGTTATCGAAACGTTGCAAGGCGACGTGTCGGCCTACATTCCCACAAATGTAATCTCGATTACCGACGGACAGATTTACCTTGAGCCCGATCTGTTTTTTGCCGGTGTAAGACCGGCGATCAACGTCGGTATCAGCGTGTCGCGCGTCGGCGGTAACGCCCAGATCAAGGCCATGAAAAACAAGATGGTCGCCGGCGGCCTGCGGCTCGATCTGGCGGCCTTCCGCGAACTTGAAGCCTTCGCGCAGCTGGGCACCGAACTCGACAAGGAAACCCAGGGCCGGCTCGACCGCGGTTACCGCATGGTCGAGTTGCTGAAGCAGCCGCAGTTTGAACCGATGCATGTCGCCGATCAGGTCATCAGCATCTTCGCCGGTACCCAGGGATATTTCGACGCCGTTCCGGTCAATCAGGTGGCACGGGCCGAAAAGGAGATGCTGGCATTCATGCGCGAACAGAAGTCAGAGGTTCGCAACAAGTTGATTGAGACGAAAGACCTCTCGGGACCGGTGGAACAACTGTTGCGCTCGGCACTCGAAGAGTTTAAGAAGCAGTTTGTGGCAGAAAAGAAGGTATAATGGCAAAAGCACGTGCAGTCCTCAAACGCCTGAAGGCGGTCAAGAACATCCGCAAGATCACGCGGACTATGGAACTGATTGCCACCGCCCGTTTTAAGAAGGCGATGGATCGGGCCACCGAGGCCGCCGCCTATACGCGCAAGATCGCCGAACTTGCCGCCGATTTGACCGCATCGGCCAGCGACTTCTCGCACCCCCTGATGGAAGCCCGCCAGGAGCGTCGCGTGGGCGTACTGCTGGTGTTGACCTCGAACCGTGGACTGTGCGGCGGGTACAACTCGGGCGTGCTCAAACTGGCACAACAGAAGATGCGCGAGGCGAAAGAGCACGGCCAGAAGTTGATCATTGAAGTCTCGGGAAAACGCGGTCTCAATTTTCTGCGATTCCAGAAGACCAAAGCCGATCAATCTTACACAAACTTCGAAGATAAACCCCGTTTCGATGAAGTTGACGCGATCGCTGCGCGATACATTCAGATGTACGTCGCACGCGAAATCGACTTCGTCGATGTGGCGTATGTCCGGTTCCTGTCGGCGTCGCGACAGACTGCAATTGTTGAAACGCTGCTTCCGCTTTCCAGCCCGAACGCCGGGCAGAGCCAGCCGGCAAATGCACGAACCAAAGTCGAAACGCCCATTCAGTATGAGTTTCTTCCGTCGGCCGGCGACATTCTGGAAGAGATTCTGCCAGCCGCGTTTAAGGCGCGACTTTTTAAGTGCTTTCTCGACGCCGCCGTCAGCGAGCAGATATTCCGCATGGTCGCCATGAAGGGCGCCACCGAGAACGCCGGTGAAATGATCAGCAACCTGTCACGCATGTACAACCGGGCCCGCCAGGCGCAGATTACGAGCGAACTGAGCGAAATCATTGGCGGTGCCGAAGCCTTAAGTTAGTAAACCAGTATTACTCCAGATTGATGCGGCAAAGAAGAACTCAAACCCCGCCGAGCCTGCCTCGTGGGTGAAAATGTTTTTGTACGACCTTACCGTTAAGATCACTCCTTAATTTATCATTGAGAATCGGAAGGCGACCATGTCAACGGCCACTCTTGGCAATCAGGCAACCCCCGGTACGGCCGGAGCGAGCGGGCGCATTACCCAGGTAATTGGCTCGACCTTCGACGCCGAGTTTCCCGAAAATCATCTCCCGGCAATCTACAATGCCGTCAAGATTGTCACCGATGTCAAAGGCTTGAAAATTCGGTTGACTGGCGAAGTCCAGCAGCACCTTGGCGGAAGTCGGGTTCGTTGCGTGGCTCTGGGCTCGACCGATGGGCTGGTTCGCGGGATGGATGTGCTCGACACCGGCGGACCGGTGACTGTGCCGGTCGGCAAGGGGACGCTGGGCCGGGTCTTCAACCTGTTGGGAGAGCCGATCGACGGTCGCGGCGAAGTTCACTGCGAAGAAAGCTGGCCCATTCACCGGCACGCTCCGGCACTCGACAAACTCTCTGGAAAAACTGAAGTTTTCGAAACGGGCATTAAGGTCATCGACCTGTTGACGCCGTTTGTCCGGGGTGGTAAGGCCGGACTCTTCGGCGGGGCTGGTCTGGGAAAAACCGTTATTCTTACCGAATTGATCGCCCGTATTGCAAAAGATTACGAGGGCTACTCGGTGTTCGCCGGCGTTGGCGAGCGAACCCGCGAGGGAAACGACCTCTGGCTCGAAATGCAGGAAGCCAAGATCGGAGACACCGGCCGCAGCGTCATCGACCAGACGTGCATGGTGTTCGGCCAGATGAACGAGCCCCCCGGGGCACGTCTGCGCGTGGCTCTGTCGGCACTGACGATGGCCGAATGGTTCCGCGACACCACTGGTGCCGACACGCTCTTGTTCATCGATAACATTTTTCGTTTCTCGCAGGCAGGGAGCGAGGTGTCGGCCCTCTTGGGGCGTATGCCCAGCGCCGTCGGTTATCAACCCACCCTGGGAACCGAACTGGGCGAACTGCAAGAACGAATCACGTCGACGACTGCCGGGGCAATTACAAGTGTGCAGGCCGTCTACGTCCCGGCCGACGACCCGACTGACCCGGCGCCGGCGACCGCATTTTCGCATTTGGATGCCTTCATTTACCTCGAACGCAAGATTTCCGAAAAAGGAATTTACCCTGCCATCGACCCGCTGGCGTCGTCCAGCCGAATTCTCGACCCGCAGTATGTCGGAGAACGCCATTACAAGGTTGCCCGTCGCGTTCAGCAGACATTGCAGCGCTACCGCGAATTGCAAGACATCATCGCCATTCTCGGTGTCGATGAATTGAGCGAAGACGACAAACTCGTCGTGCATCGCGCCCGCCGCATCGAACGCTTTTTGTCGCAACCGTTTTATGTGGCTCAGGTATTTACCGGCAAAGATGGCAAGACCACTAAGCTGGATGAGACGATTCAAAGCTTTGAGGAAATTTGCGACGGTAAGTGGGATCACCTGCCAGAATCGGCATTTATGTACGTTGGCGGCGTCGAAGAGGCCGCCGAACAGGCCAAGAGAATGGCGGCCGGCTGATGTGGTCGTCTTCGTGTCGTGAAGGGGCCGACCCCAGGTGCCCCTTCGCGGTCAACGACGCGGCCCGCAGCAATTTCAATCGAAATTAACACACCCTGCGTAACCTTCAATGCCTGCCCATAGTACACTGCGAATTGTTCTTGTGACGCCAGAGACCACACTTCTCGACGAGCCGGTCGAGGCGCTGCGGTTTCCGCTGTATGACGGTCAGTTCGGCATCCTTCCCGGGAGGGCGCCTCTGGTGGGTCGCCTGGGGTACGGCGAATTGCGGGTCACCACGCAGGCCGGCGAAAAAAAATACTTTGTCGATGGGGGGTTCGTGCAGGTCAAGTTGGGGGTCGTGTCGCTTCTGACAGATCGCGCTCAACTTGCCAGCAGCCTCGATCCGAAGCTTGCTGAAAACGAATTGCAGGGGGCCCAGCAGAAACGCCCCCACAACGATGCCGAATTCGCAGAAAAAGCGAAGAATCTGACGCGCGCCCGCAGCAAGCTTGCACTCGCTCGTAAGACGCATTAGGCGCCCCCGGCGATTGCGCGAGATGGTGTGCGCAGCATGCAGGCACGCGGCCCAAAATCGCGAAGCGGCGTGTCAACACAAACGCACCGAACCTCAATCGCGCTGCATTTCAGTAGCCGCTTTCCAGATCGCTCTACTTGCCGCGGTTCACCCTGTTGGCAACCTTTCTCTGATGCAATAATTCTTCGTAAGCCGCGCAGTTTAACAGCTTTGCGATAACACCAGTCGCACGTTAGAAGCCATATCGTGAGATGGTTCGCTGCAACAGGATGGTCATTTCAGCGAGTGGCTCGCGAATGCGCAATTCGCTCATGGCGCGTGAAATCGAGTGACGAAATCATCAATGCCGTCTACCGCCCTTCCCCGCTCTCTTATGTCGACAAGAGGTTGACTGTATGGTTCCTACGCAGAACAGTTCTGCCGCGACTGATGTAGCCGTTTCCAATCATGAGTCGTCCCGTTCTTCAGTACCAGTGCATTTCGTCCTGGAAGTGACCAAAGGCCGTACGCGTTTTCGCCGCCGGCCAGTCACCACCGCCCGCT
This sequence comes from Planctomycetia bacterium, assembly GCA_043746425.1. GTDB lineage: Bacteria > Planctomycetota > Planctomycetia > Planctomycetales > Planctomycetaceae > JACQFH01. The sequence goes on along the minus strand of JAYTRB010000424.1, from coordinate 2,988 downwards.
TTCTGATTGGCGCCGGATCGACCTGCGACTTGCGCCTCGGAGGCGAACGGATGCCTGCCTTGCATAGCATCATCACAATTGCGGGGGGCGAAGTTGCTCTGGAAGCGATTGCCGCCGAGCCGCACCTGATGCTGAATGGCCGGCTCGTGCAGACTGCGAAGCTGTGTGACGGCGATGTGATTTCGGTCGGCGACGTTCAGCTGTTGGCGCATCTTGAAGCTGGTCATACGCCAGCCAGAGTCCAGGCGCGTTCCGTGTCGGCAGACATGCAAGTTGAGGCCACCAGCGCTGTATCAGAACTGTCGGCGACTGAGCTGATCGACCTGATCGAGGCGGAAGAACGGCAGGTTGAAGAATTCGAACAGAAGCAGCGCGTCGGCGCCAATGCACTGGTTCAGGCAATCATGGGGCGTGTTCGTCCGGTGGAAGGAGCGCCTCCCGCCCAAGGGGGGCGTGCGCCAAATCCAGCGCCGCATTTTTTGTCGAAACGTCCGCAGATTCTGGCTGCCCAGACGCGGCCCTCACCGCATTTATCGGATCGCGAAGAGACCCTTCAGCAGGATTTGGAAGAGTTGGGAAAACAGCTGGCGAGCCTCTCGCAGGAAATGAAGGGGAACAGCCTGCGGGCTGTGGAGCGCGACGCGCATTATACGACGGCCGCCGATGTATTGCTCGACACGCAGCAGAAACTCGTTTCGCAGCTCGAATTGCTGTTGGACCAGGTTCAAGTCTTGAAATCGCACGAATCGACGCAGCAGAAACCGCGCGCGATCGCCTGACCATCTGGTTCGCCCCCACTGCTTTGCGCGGTCGCGATTCTGAGTTTATTTTTCGCGAAACCTCAGCGACGGCTTCTCGACGGTGACGATTGTATTCGGCGGGATGCTCTTGGTAAGCGAAACGCTCGCACCGATCGCCGAACCGGCGCCGACGACCGTGTCGCCCCCCAGCACGGTCGCGTTGGCGTAGATCACAACGTCATTTTCGATCGTCGGATGTCGCTTCTTGCCCCGAATGATGTTTCCCTGGTCGTCCTTCGGAAAGCTCAGCGCCCCGAGCGTGACTCCCTGGTAAAGCCGGACGTTCGCCGCAATGTCGGTTGTTTCGCCGATGACGACGCCTGTGCCGTGGTCGATGAAGAACGAAGGACCAATGTTTGCGCCGGGATGAATGTCGATTCCGGTACGGCTATGAGCCCATTCAGTCATCATGCGGGGAATGATGGGAACATGCAGAAGATACAGTTCATGGGCCATTCGCTGAACCGTAATTGCCTCCAGTCCCGGATAGCAAAAGATGATTTCGTCGAGGTTGGTAGCCGCCGGATCGCCATCGTAAGCGGCCTGTACATCTGCCGCCAGCAATTCTCGCACCCGCGGAATCGACTCAAGAAACAGCAGCGATTTGGATTGCCCCAGCGCCTCGAAATCGACATCGCTGCCGGCCCCGCACGAAACGCTATTGAGCACATCGTGCTCGTGCCGCAGCGCGCGCGCAAACTGCTGCGTCAATGCGTCGTGCAATGAGTCGATGAGATCGCCGACGTGGTGGGCGACATTTCCCAGATTCAAATTCTGCCGTCGCCGGTACCCGGGAAAAATCACTTCTTTCAGGTCTTCGACGATGTCAATCACGGTCGTCAGGTTGGGAAGCGGGCAATGCCCGAGGTGATGGATTTTCCCAATCGTCTGGTACGTCTCGATGATCCGCGACGTGATTTCGGGCAGTTCATCCTTGCGGCGTAGAGCGGTCGCCATTTGCATTTTCCTTCTCCGCAGGGCTCATTGAGCCCCAGCGCGCGGTGTGTCATTTTCGGGATTCGCGATCGGCGATCAGCGTGTCGAGCTCATATTTAAGCTTGGGCAGGATTTCGTCGTAGGGAAAGGCCCCCAACTCCACCCCCCCGCGTTTCAAGTTCACAAAGTTCGGGGCGCACCACAAGCCGAGGTCGGCGTCGTCTGTTTCGCCGGGCCCATTTACCCGACATCCCATTACCGCAATCGTAATGGCATGATTCTTAGCGTAAGCCGTCACCTCTTTGACCTGCTGTGCCAGCTCAATAAAGGCCTCGTTCTCGACTCGCGAACAACTTGGGCAACTGATGATGTTGATCGTGTCGCGGTTGAACTTGACGACCGACCGCACGCGTCCGGCAGCGATGTCGGCAAGAATCTGCCGTCCGGCAGCGATTTCTTCGCTCTTGCGATTGTTGGGGACGGTCAACGAGACGCGAATCGTGTCGCCGATACCCTGTGCAATGAGCTGCTCAAAGGCGATACGTGTCTTGATGACCCCATCGGGAGGGAGTCCCGCTTCTGTTACTCCCAGGTGCAAGGGAACATCTGGCCGTTCTTTTGCGAATCGTCGGTTGACCTCGATGACCTTGGCCGGGTCCGAATCCTTAAGCGAAACGCAGTAACGGGTGAATCCGATCGAATCCAGCAGCGCGCAATGGTCGACCGCGCTTTCGATCATTGGGGAAATGGAATCTTCGGGCCCATATTTCTCGGCCTTCGCCGGGTCAACCGAACCGCAATTGACTCCTACGCGAATTGCACAATCGTTCTTGGCCGCGACGTCGACCAGGTAGCGAACTTTTTCCTCCCAGGGCTTATCGCGCTCATGGTGGTACAAATGTCCGGGATTGTAACGGAGCTTATCGACATAGGGGGCCACCAGCTCGGCCATGCGATAGTTCTCTTGCAGATCGATGACGAGATTGGCCTTCGTCAGCTGGCGGATTTCCGGGAGCGCGTCAGCGTCTTTCTTGCTGTCGACGGCAATGCGGACGATGTCGGCCCCGGCGGTGACAAGGTCGTTCACCTGGCCCACAGTCGCCTCGATATTCTGCGTGTGTGTGGCGCACATGCTCTGCACGGCGATCGGGCTGCCAGCACCGATGGTGACAGTGCCGATACGAACGGAACGGGTCGGATTACGAAGTACGTTCACGGGAAACTCTTCCTTGCAGGACGGATATGGAATCCA
>JAYTRB010000423.1:0-6783 GCA_043746425.1 Planctomycetia bacterium | reverse complement strand
TGCGTCCCCGCGGCACTATTGGAGCAGCAATTCGCCTGGGAATTGCGGAATCCGGTGCGGTTCACCCGGCCCCTTGCCGTCCAGTTTCTGCCTTACGGGGTCTGGTTCTATCCCTTTCGACGCCGGGAAAGCCACGGGCGGGCGGCCAAAACGTCAAAACCTGTGATTTGACGAATAGCCGCGAAACGGCTACGATCCGTGATTCGGTTGTCTGGGGCCCTTTCGTGGTGGAAGGTCCGCTGAAGAATTTCCTTCAATGAGTTTGCGGCACCCTGAGCCTTGATCGGGGATAGGAGAACGCGCACGTGGCTGATATCGTCGTCAAAGATTTTCTTGATTCGGGGGTTCACTTCGGGCATCGGGCGAGTCGCTGGAACCCGAAGATGCGGCCGTACATTTATGCACGCCGCAATCAGATTCACATCATCGACTTGAAGGAAACGCTGCGGGGGCTGATTCGGGCCAAGAAATACCTGTCGAAGGTCGTGTCTCAGGGAAGCCTGGTTTTGTTCGTGGGAACCAAACGCCAGGCGGCCGAGCCGGTGCAGGCCGCCGCGACAAAATGCGGCATGCCCTACGTGACCGAACGCTGGCTGGGGGGCACCCTGACCAACTTTCGTACGATTCGCAGCCGGCTCAAGCGGCTCGAAGAACTCGAAGCCCTCGAAGCCAGCGGCGAATTGGCCACCTACTCGAAGAAACGCCAGGCCACGTTGCTGCGGGAACGCAAAAAGATTTTTACGAACCTGAACGGCATTCGTGAGATGAACCGGCTTCCAGAAGCCTTAATCATCATCGACCCGCGCCGCGAGATGATCGCGGTCAAAGAGGCGCGGCTGTTGGGGGTCAAGGTGGTCGCCCTGATCGACACCGATTCTGATCCGGATGTGGTCGATCTGCCGATTCCTGGAAACGACGACAGCATTCGCTCGATCGACCTGATGCTGCTGCACATTTCGGACGCGATTCTCGAAGGGAAGTCAACTTTGCCGGAAGCCCCCAAAGAAGAAGCCCCCGGCCCCGCGCCGATTCCGTCACTGTAGGCCAGTCAGAATTGCCCGGTTTTCTGGTTGACTGGGTATTCTGGTTGACTGGGTTTTTGGTTGACTGGTTTTTTTAGTCGGCTGGAGGGCTCTGGTCGACTGGTTGCCTCTGGTCGAGTTGAAGCCGGTGGATTGTATCCCGACGATCAAACGCAAGAGAGTGACCCGGCCGGTGCGCCAGACAGCATCGAAAGCCCCCGGCCAAAGCCTCTCAGCACGCCGCAAATTTGAGATCATCTTTTTTTAGTGGAGCATAAAGATCATGGCAGAAATCACAGCCGAAGCCGTTAAGAGCCTGCGCGAACGCACCAGCCTGCCGATGATGGAATGCAAGAAGGCGCTGGTTGAGGCCAATGGCGACTCCGAAAAAGCCGTTCAGATTCTCAAAGAGCGGGTCAAGGGTTGGCGCGAGAAATCGGCCGACCGCACCACCAGCGAGGGCAAGGTTGCCACGCTGACGGCTGCCGATGGAAAATCGGCCGTCATGGTCGAAATTCAGTGTGAATCGGCGCCTGTCGCCAGAAATGATGATTTCCTTTTGTTGTGCGATCAATTGACGAAGCAATTGATGAACGGCCCCGGGGCCGCGACTCCTGAAGAATTGCTCGCCCAGAACTGCCCAGACAGGCCGGGCGTGACGCTGCATGAATTGCACGAAGAAGTTCTCAACAAGATTCGCGAGAATATCGTCGTGGCCCGCATCATCAAGGTCGCTGGTCCTGTCGCCGGGTATACGCACCACGACGGCAAACTGGGGGTCTTGATGCAGGCTGACGGCGAGAACGCCACGGCAGCGGTTCTGCGCGATGTCGCCATGCACATCGCCGCTCTCAACCCCACGGTGTGTCTGCCCGATCAGCTCGACCCGGCCCTTGTGGCCGCCGAGAAGGCGCGGCTGTCTGACGAGGCCCGGCAGAGCGGCAAGCCCGAGAATATCATCGAAAAGATTGTCGAAGGCAAGCTGCGATTGTTCTACAGCAACGAAGGCGTGCTGGTGGCGCAGCCGTTTGCCAAAGACGATTCGAAGTCGGTGGCGCAGGCACTGGCGGCGGCGGGCTTGACGGCCACGGGCTTCATTCGCTGGCGACTGGGCAATGCGTGATTCCGTTCTGATTTTCAATCATTAAGGCGCTGTGAATCATGTCCGAAGGAACTGAACCCTCTCCCGGAGTGCCGTTTGTCGCCGCCTACCGCCGCGTGCTGCTCAAGCTCTCGGGCGAAGGGTTCTGTCGGCCCGGTGAAACCGGCATCAGCATGGCCGCGGTGAGCAGCGCGTCTGAGCAGATCAAGCGGGTGATGGCCTCGGGCGTGCAGCTGGCAATCGTAGTGGGCGGAGGTAACATTCTCCGCGGGCGTGAATTTTCAGCCGTCAGCAGTTCGATTACTCCCCCCACAGCGCATTACATGGGAATGCTGGCGACCGTCATCAACGGCCTGGCATTGCAGGATGCACTCGAAGCGGTGGGTGTGCCCACGCGATTGCAAACCGCCATTCGCATGGAAGGAGTGGCCGAGCCGTTCATTCGCCGGCGGTGCGTCAGGCATCTCGAAAAAGGGCGCGTCGTGATTCTCGCCGGCGGTACGGGCAGCCCCTTCGTCACGACCGACACGGCGGCGGCGTTGCGGGCGCGCGAGATTGATGCGAACGTGCTGCTCAAGGCCACGCGCGTCGACGGCATCTATGCCGAAGACCCCGAGAAAAACCCGCACGCCGTGCGATATTCAGAGATTTCGTATCAAGACGTTCTGCAACAGAATTTGCAGGTCATGGACGCCCAGGCGATTCATCACTGCAAAGAGCACGCTCTGCCGATTGTGGTCTTCAATTACCGCCGCACGGGAAACATCGAGCGGGCGATTGCCGGCGAGAAAATCGGCACCCGCGTCGTCTCGGCCGCCCAGATCGCGGCCGAAAAGAAATAAGTCGGGAAAGAAATACGTCGGGTCGAAGAAGAGATCTACTTTTCAAAGGAACAGCGCCATGGACAGCGACGAAATCCTGCTCGATACCGAAGAGCGGATGGAAAAGGCCGTGCAGGTCTTCACGGGACAATTGCAGGGCATTCGCACGGGGCGGGCCACGCCCGGCCTGGTCGATTCGATTCGCGTCGACTATTTCGGCTCGCAGACGCCGATCAAGCAGATGGCCAACGTCACTGTTCAGGAAGGCAAGCAGATCGTCATTCGGCCATTTGACGCGACGCAGATCAGCAGCATCGTCAAGGCGATACAAACGAGTGAAGTGGGGCTGACACCGAATTCAGACGGCCGGCTCATTCGCGTCAACGTGCCTCCGCTGTCGACCGAACGCCGGAGGCAAATGGCCGCCCGCGTCAAGGAATTGGCCGAGGAATCGCGGGTAGCGATTCGCAATGTCCGCCGCGATGGCAATAAACACGCCGATACCGCCCAGAAAGATAAAACCTGCACCGAAGATGAACGCGATCAGATCAAAGAGCAGGTGCAGGAGTTAACCAAGACGTACGAGGGCAAGGTGAACGACATGGCCGCGGCGAAAGAAAAAGAAATCATGGAAGATTGAAGCGTCAAGACGTCTTGACGATCGCTCATTGGGCCTGCATACTCAAAGAGACGCGAAATTCGCGTCGGCACCCTTCGCAGGTCTCTTCTTCCGATGTCGCATATTTCCGCCAGGTCGGTTTTGCTCGCTGTGGCGACGTTCGTCGTTGCCCTGCAAACTGCGCCCGGCAGTTCGCCCGCGGCCTATGCCGGTTGTGGCGACTACGTTCACGTGGGGCGCATGTCTGAGGGTTTGCGAAGTGACGGGCACTATAGTGACGGGCGCTATGGTAACGGGCGCGACGGCGACGGCCATCGAGGGGCGCGATTCGCGTCGTCGCCGCAGAGCCCGTTGCCCGCCGCGCCCGCCTGTCACGCACCGAGTTGTCGACAGCCGATGTTGCCCGTTTCTCCGGCGCCGGCGTCGGAAGGGGGCAGTCTCGATCAAAAGGCATGTCTCTCACTGCGAATCGAGTTGCCGCTCGATTCGCCCGAGCTCGTTGTCATGGCGCCACTCATCAATTCTGAAGAGATTCCCGGGCTGCAGATTGAGCGCCCCCCCAGAGACCGCTCCTGAGAATCGTGCGCCCTGTGCGCGGCGTGTTCAGGCGGGTCGCGAGAGTTGCCTGAATGCGGCTGACGGGGCGCGGGCGGGTTCGAATCAGATCGACCCGGCAAAGCGCTGTCACCGGGGTTCCGGTCGCAGCGACTGCTGGCGGATCGGCCGATTCCCAATCTCAATTGATGAGGAGCATGCTTCATGTCTGCGGTCACCACTTCTGCGCCGGCGCCGGTGCCGCGCCCGACGGGGTATGTTCCCGCCGTGGGCTCGCGGCTGAAAAAACTTCTGTTCTTCGTGTTCGGGCTGGTCGCCCTTCTGGGGGCGAATTCACTGTATCTGGTCAGCATTACCATCCTCGAATGGTGGAAGGAGCTCACCTACCAGAACTACTTTTACCAGGTCATGTTCTTGTGCCACCTGGCGCTGGGGTTGCTGCTCATCGTTCCCTTTCTGGCGTTCGGCATTATTCATCTTGTCACGGCGCGAAAGCGTCGCAATCGGCGGGCAGTGCGCGTGGGTTATGCGTTGTTCACAACGGCCATCATCGTGCTGGCGACGGGTCTGGGTCTGATGCGCATCGGCGCGTTCGATCTCAAGCAGCCAGCGGCCCGCAGTATCGTGTACTGGATGCACGTTCTGGCCCCGCTGGCAGCGGGCTGGCTCTACTGGTTGCATCGTCTGGCCGGCCCGCGGATCAAATGGCGTTACGGCCTGTATTACGCCGGTGCTGTCGGAATCGTCGTGGCCGGCATGGTGGGGCTGCATTCGCAGGATCCGCGAAAATGGAACCAGAGCGGTCCGCAGGAGGGAGCCGATAAGTATTTCTTTCCGTCACTGGCACGCACGGCGACAGGCAACTTCATTCCTGAGCAGACGTTGATGATGGACAGCTACTGTCTGAAGTGTCACGGCGATGCCTATCAAGGGTGGTTCCACAGTTCACACCATCACAGTTCGTTCAATAATCCGCCGTATCTGGCGAGCGTTCGCGAGACCCGGGAATTCGCCATGAAACGCGACGGAAACGTGCAGGCCTCGCGCTGGTGCGCCGGCTGCCACGATCTCGTGCCGTTCTTTTCGGGGAAGTTCAACGACCCCGACTACGATCTCGTGAAAGACCCCACGTCTCAAGCGGGCATTACCTGCACGGCGTGCCACGCCATCACGCACATCAACAGCACCAAAGGGAACGCCGACTATACGATCGAAGAACCGCAGCATTATCCGTTCGCTTTCAGCGAGAACGCCGTGTTGCAGTTCATCAACAACCAGTTGGTGAAGGCCAAGCCGACGTTTCACAAAAAGACATTCCTTAAGCCCCAGGTACATCGCTCGTCTGAGTTCTGTTCGACCTGCCATAAGGTGCATATTCCGTACGCGCTCAATCATTACAAGGAATTCCTGCGGGGACAGAACCATTATGATTCGTATCTGTTGAGCGGCGTCTCGGGGCACGGTACGCGCAGCTTTTACTATCCTGAAAAGGCCAAAGAGACGTGCGCCGAGTGCCACATGCCGCTGAGCCCCTCGAACGACTTCGGCGCCAAAGATTTCGCCCATGACGGCAGGTTGCAGATTCATAACCACTTCTTTCCCGCTGCGAATACCGGCCTGGCGCATCTCGTCGGCGCCGATGATGCCATCGCGGCGCATCAGAAGTTTTTGGAAGGCAATGTGCGGGTCGACATCTTCGGTGTGAAGGAAGGTGGAACCATCGACGGCAATCTCATCGCCCCGTTGCGGCCTGAGGTGCCAGCTCTCAAGCCGGGCCAGAAGTATCTGCTGGAAACGGTGATTCGAACGCTGAAACTGGGGCATCATTTTACCCAGGGAACGGTCGACTCGAATGAAGTCTGGCTGGATGTCAGCGTTACTTCAGGCGGCCTGCCGATCGGCCGCAACGGGGGCATCGATGCTGAAAGCGAAGTCGACCCGTGGTCGCATTTCATCAATGTCTACATGCTCGATCAGGAAGGAAACCGCATCGATCGCCGTAATCCGCAAGACATTTTCACCCCGCTCTACAATCATCAGATTCCACCGGGAGCGGCGCAGGTCGTCCATTACGAATTGCAGCTTCCCGACCGGCTCACAGCCCCCGTGACCGTCGATGTCAAAGTGCAGTACCGCAAATTCGACAAGATCTACATGGACTTCGTCACCAAATCGGCCAAGCCGGGTGATAAACCGATGCGCGGATTCGAGCCGGGACAGAAGTACCTCAACGATCTGCCGATTCTTACCCTGGCTGCCGACACGGTCACCTTCCCTGTGGAAGGGGTGGCCGCCAGTGTTGAACCGCAGAAATCGGCGATTGCCGAAGTGTGGCAGCGATGGAACGACTACGGCATCGGGCTTTTGCTCGAAGGGGGAGGCAAAACCGAACCCAAACAGGCCGAACAGGCGTTTCACGAAGTCGAACGGCTCGATCGTTTTGACGGGCCTCTCAATCTCGCACGCGTGTATTTGGCCGAAGGCCGGCTGGATGAAGCGGGCGACGCTCTCAACCGGGCGCAGAAGTACGAAAAACCCCCCGCTCCCCCGTGGACATTGGCCTGGTTCAGCGGCGTGACGAACAAACAGCAGGGGCACCTCGACGAGGCCATTCGCGATTTTCGCAGCGCCCTTTACGACCAGACCGACGAACGCCGGCAGCGA
>JAYTRB010000422.1:0-8592 GCA_043746425.1 Planctomycetia bacterium | reverse complement strand
GAAGACGTGCGCCGGCGCGTTCCCGACCTGACGCGACTGGTCGAGACATTAGGCAAGAAACCGCACTTGACGCTGGGCGAAATTCTCGACGACATCATTCGGCAAAAGCGGCTGGCGGCAGGGTAAGCGGGGCAAATTGTTGTCAGGGCGGCGCCAGGAAACACGCATGAGCACGAGCGGCAGGCCGGCAATCATTGACGACGGCATGATTCGACAACTCGCCGAGGAACCCGAACGGCCACTGTTTCCAATTCTGCGACAGGCCGAGGCGATGGTGCCGCTGGTCATCGTGCTGGCTTTTCTGCCGGCGCTGTATGCCGTAGAAAATCGCAGCCTTTCAGAGGCAGGCGCCTGGGAGGGGTTGGTGAGCCTGAAGTGCCTCGCGGCTGGCAGCCTCTCAGAATTCATCGATCCTTCCGCACTCGATGGGGCCAATCCGTTCCGCTTCCAGCCACCGCTCATGAACTGGCTCACGGCGCTCAGCATGAAGGCCTTCGGCACGGGCCACGTCGCCGGAGTGATCGCGCCGGCCTATTTGTGTACCGCTTTGTTGGTTGTGTCGGGGTACCTCCTGGGAAAAAGAATGGGGGGCGAACGGCTGGGGTTGGTCGCCGCGGCGATGCTGGCGCTCAACCCCTTGGTTCTGGAAGGCGCGCAAGAACCCCTGCCTCAATCGGCGACCGTCATGCTGGCCATGCTGGTTCTGATTGCGGCCGTGACTCACTGGCAGAAATCTTCAGCGGTGACTTCCTACCAGTTGCTTCTGGGAGGGATCGCGCTGGGGCTGTGCCTCTTGGCCGGAGGGCCCGTCGCCTTGACCATTGTCGTGGTGATTCTGGTTTATGTCGTGTGTTGGAAAGCCGATGCCTGGCTGTGCAGCCGTCGGGGAATCATCTCAGACCGCAATCAGTTCAATCGCCGCACGGCCTTTCGCTCGACGGCCATGCTGGCGGCGACCGGTTTTGCGCTTGGAGGCTGGCACGCGATGCTCATGAGTTCGCGCTACGGGCTCGAATTCTGGCGCGGCTGGATGGCTACAGGAGACGTGATCTCGATCGCCACGGGAAAGGCTGACGGCGGCGACGGATACTTCATGACCGCCTGGGAACTGCATCGACTGGCAATGCCGGTCTTCAGTTTTACACTTGTGGGAGTCGTGGGAATCGTGCGCGATCTGTATCGTGCCGAAGAAGACCCGGTCAAACGGCATCGGGGCCTGCTGCTGGTGTGGAGTGCCGTGGCCTGGGTTCTCTGGATCGCCAGCGGTGGCAGCGCTGATTCGGGGTCTGTCGGCAGCAGAGTCTGGGAAACGCTGCTGGCGGTTCCGCTAATACTTCTGGCGGCGCTGGGACTGATCGAAATTGCCCAACGCCGGATCAGTTTTCATCTCTCGCTGGCTTTCGCGCTGTTGGCCTTTGCCGACGCGGCTCTTCTGACAGACCAGTGGTGGGCGCGGTCTGCATTGCGGGACGCGCTGTGGGAGACGGGAAGCGTTCGGCATTCCACCGCCGGATTGACAGCGCTGCTGCTGCTGGCTGCCTGCGGAGTCGGGCTCGCCCGATTTGCCAGTCGACACGATTTACGGCGGCGGATCGTACTGAACGGAATGCTGCTCGCGATTGTGGCCGCGAATTGTGTGGGAGGAGCGCTGGCTGTCCGCCGGACACACCGTGGCGACCGCGAGTTGGAGGCGATGCGCTCGGGTCTGTCGCGATTGACCGGCGTCGAGCGGTGCGTCTTCATAACACTCGGGCCGCCCGATTCAATGAGCCGGTCGCCGATGAGCCAGGCGCCAATGGGTCAGGCGCGCCCCCCGGCCCAATTGGTTTACACCCTGACAACGCTCTGGCCGCAGGCTGCATTCGGGTATGAAACCACCTGGGAACAGGCCGTTTTGTCGACAGGTATGGGAACGCGGCCCGATTCCTCGTCGGCGACGATTTACGTTGTGTGGTCGCCGCGCGGCAAAGTTCGCGCCACGGCACCGGCGACCGACCTCAGACTGGCGGCCCCGCCATTTCTGTACCGCGGCTATGACGTTGTCGCCTATGGACGCGAGCCGGTGTCACCGACCATTTTCGAGAGGTATTAGCAATGACCAGCCCAAGGTTAACGGTGGCAAAAAATGCGTCATTCGCGTCGCGCCATGGTCGTTCTGCAGAGGCGAGAGGTGTTGACCGAACCGGTTGCCGCATGCTCGAGGGCACTCCCGGCGCCTTCTCGCCCGCGCCACTCGAAATGCATTACGACCCTTTCCACCATGTTCTTGACAATTCCAGCCGATTTGCCTACGTTCGCGTGCGGGTTTCTGCGGCTTGCGTCAGGCGTAATCTGACTCAAGAAACTCTCGGCCAAAGCGGTAAAGGGGTGTCGGGCAGTGCTGGAGCTGGCGCTCTGCCACGACTGGCCCGGTTTGCCACGACCCGCATGGCCCGGCATGGTGGGTCGAAATTGCTGTGCCGAATCGAATTCCCAAGCGGTTTCAGGGGCCAGATCTGATTGCAATGGAAAGGGGCTGGTTTTTTGCCGGCGTGTGCAGGGGGGCTCGAAGTTTGCCCGCTGGCCGTCGAGGCCCGCGAAATGGCTCTGCGGAAGAGCGTTAAAGCTGTCGCGGGGGCGACCGCTTCCCTGGTGTGGAACGGTGATGGACCATGAAGAACTTGATTAACCATGAAACAGGCACGGTTGCGGGCCGGAATGTGCTGCCCCGCAACGGGCCGAAGCCGACTCGCATCGAACTGAACGTATGCCGCCGATGAACGCGGCCCATTTGAGCCAACTCGCTGGTTGAGCCAACGCAATGGCGAACAAAACTCGCACACGTCTTACAACCGACTCTTTAGATCACTGATATGAAAGAAGGAGAGAACTTCAACATGGCTGAACTGATTCCACCGCACGGCGGTTTGTCTGAACCGGTTTGTCGCACGGTCCCCGCCGAAGAAGCTGCGGCCTTTCTTGCGGCAGCCGCCACGCTGTCAAAAGTTCCGGTTTCGGCAGCTGACTTGTCGGGTGTCTACCGCTGGGCCGACGGAACGCTGAGCCCGCTGACTGGTCCGATGAACGGGGCCGAATACAACCAGGTGCTCGAACAGGCCTGCATTGAGCGGGGCGGCAAAAAATACGCCTGGACGATTCCCCTGGCGCTGCCCGTGACAAGCGAACAGGCCAAGGCCCTGAAGACGGGCCAGAAAGTGGCGCTCACGAACCCCGCGGGTGAAATCGTCGCCACGCTTGAGATTAACGATATTTTCCCGTGGGATAAAACGAAATACATTAAGAGCGTCTATCTCACTGAGCGCACCGATCATCCGGGGGCCGACATGGTTCTCGTTAACGACGCCGACAAGACGCACCTGCTGGGGGGAGAAATTCGCGCCCTTCCCCAGCCGAAGAATGCCCGGTTCGGAAAGTACGTTCTCACTCCCCGCGAGGTGCGCAAGCTTCTGTCGGGCAAGGGCTGGAACCGGGTCGTCGCTTTTCAGACACGCAATCCGCTGCACCGGGCCCACGAATATGCCCTCGTGTATGGGCTTGAAAAGCTTCTCAAAGATGGGCACAACGCCGGGGCGTGTTTGAATCCCCTCATTGGCGAAACCAAGGGAGACGACGTCAACGCCGAAATTCGCATGCAGACCTACGAAGCGCTGATCAGCGATCGGGGGCTGGGCGAAGGCGACAGCGACCAGAACCTGTGGAAGCCGCGGGGCGAGAGCGTTCCCGACCGCGTCATCTTGCTGGGGCTCGACATCAAGATGTTCTACGGAGGGCCCAAAGAGGCCGTAATGCACGCCATTTATCGGCAGAACAATGGCTTTACTGACATTGTGATTGGCCGCAAGCATGCCGATGTTCCGTACAAAGACGGCACGCCGATCTGGGGCGATTTCGATGCGCAAGAGATTTTCGGAAACCTGGCCGGCGATCTGAAAATTCAGCCAGTGAAGGTCGGCTTCGCCGCCTATTACGAATCGATGGGGCGAGTCGACCTCACCGAGAACCACAAAGACGAAAAACCGATCTCGATTTCTGGCAAAGAAGTGCGGGCCACGCTCGTGAGCGGCAACATGGTTGACCCGCGGATCATGCGCCCCAGCACGTCACGCATTCTGGCCGAGGCCATGAAGGGGCATTGATTGCCCGTTGGTTGTCGTCGCTCGGGCATTGTCGCCTGCTGCACGACAGGGGGGGCCTCGTTTTGCGAATGACACCGAGGCCACGTGAATTGCAACAGTCGCTCGCGTCGCGGGAAAGAATTCTGACCTGCTGGAGATCTTTGTGGCTGATGCGAGGGGCCTTATTCAGGAGGGGAAAGTCGAAACGGGAATGCCAGGTTTTCGGAAGCTGCTTGTCGCCAACCGTGGCGAAATCGCGATTCGCGTCTTTCGCACGGCACACGAACTGGGAATTCGCACGGTTGCGATTTATTCGCACGAAGACCGGTACGCCCTGCATCGCTTTAAGGCGGATGAGGCGTATGCCGTCGGCCGGCCCGGCGAACCATTGCGGGCCTATCTCGATTTTGACGCGATCGTGGCGCTCGCCGTGCGACACGACATCGATGCCATTCATCCGGGGTACGGGTTTCTTTCAGAGAATCCTGATTTCGCGAAGGCGTGTCGCGATGCGGGCATCACTTTCGTCGGGCCGAGCGTCGAGATGCTGCAGCAGCTGGGCGACAAGACGGCGGCCCGCGACATTGCGCGCGTTGCCAAGGTTCCTATTCTGGCCGGCACGGCCCGGTCGGTGCGGCATCTCGACGATGCCCGCCGGGCGATTGACAAGCTCGGCTATCCCGTAATTTTGAAGGCGGCCAAAGGGGGGGGCGGGCGGGGCATGCGGGTCGTTACCGCGGCCGCAGATCTCGCAGGAGCACTTGAACAGGCGCAGCGCGAGGCGCAGACCGCCTTTGGTTCGAGCGAAGTATTTGTTGAAAAATACATTCCTCGCGCACGGCATATCGAAGTGCAGCTTCTGGGCGACAGTCAGGGCAATCTCGTGCATTTGTACGAGCGCGATTGTTCGCTGCAACGGCGGCATCAGAAGGTCGTCGAAATCGCTCCTTCTCCGAATCTCGACGAAGCTCTGCGCGACAGCATCTGTACGGCCGCGCTGCAGATCGGCAACGCCGTCCACTACCAGAATGCCGGAACCGTAGAGTTTCTCGTCGACGGCGACACGGGCGAGTTTTATTTCATTGAAGTCAACCCGCGAATTCAGGTTGAGCACACGGTGACCGAAGAGGTGACTGGCGTCGACATTGTCAAATGCCAGATTCTGGTTGCCCAGGGAGCTCCCTTGAGCGACCCTGAGATTGGCCTGGGTTCGCAATCGTCGGTGCAGACCCGCGGGTTTGCGGTGCAATGCCGGGTGACGACTGAAGATGCGTCGAACAACTTCATGCCCGATTACGGGCGCATGACGCATTATCGTTCGGCGAGCGGCATGGGGATTCGTCTTGACGCGGGAACGGCCTTTTCGGGCGCCGTCGTGACCCCATTTTACGACTCGCTGCTGGTTAAGGTTATCGCCAAAGGGACGCGCTTTATCGACGCCGCCCGCCGCATGGAACGCTGCCTTCAGGAATTTCGGGTGCGGGGCGTCAAAACCAACATTCCGTTTCTGATCAACCTGATTCGGCACCCGGTATTTCTGGCCGGGGGCTGCACGACGAAATTCCTGGACGAGACGCCGGCGCTGTTCCATTTTGTGCAGCGTCAAGACCGGGCCACACGCCTTCTGAAATTTCTGTCTGACATTCTCGTCAACGGAAATTCGCTGGTGAAGAAGAAGCCCGCAAACGTTTCCAGCCAGCCGGCTCCCGTTCCGCAATTTGACGCGATGCGGCCTATTCCGCCGGGTACGCGGCAGAAATTCCAGGAGCTGGGCGCGGCTGGTTTCAGCCAGTGGATCCTCAAGCAAGACCGGCTGCTCATCACCGACACCACGCTGCGCGACGCGCATCAGTCGCTGCTGGCAACCCGCATGCGTACCTACGACATGCTGCAAGTGGCCGGGGCCTATGCGCATTTGTGCCCGCAGCTCTTCTCGCTCGAAATGTGGGGCGGAGCCACATTCGACACGTCGATGCGGTTTCTAAAAGAATGTCCGTGGGACCGGCTCACGTTGATGCGTGAAAAAGTGCCGAACATTCTGTTCCAGATGTTGCTGCGGGCCTCAAACGCGGTCGGGTACACCAATTATCCCGACAATGTCGTGCGGGGCTTCGTCAAAGAGGCTGCCTCCGCGGGCATCGATCTGTTCCGCATTTTCGACGCCCTCAACTGGGTGCCGAATATGCGCGTCGCGATGGACGCGGTTCTCGAAAACGGGGCGATCTGCGAAGCGGCGATTTGCTACACGGGCGACATTCTGAATCCCGACCGCCCCAAATACAATCTGCAATACTATGTCGAACTGGCCAAAGAGCTCGAGGGCATGGGCGCGCACATTCTGGCCATCAAAGACATGGCCGGTCTCTGCAAGCCGTATGCCGCCGAAAAACTGATCAAAACGCTCAAGGGCGAAATCGGAATTCCGATTCACTTTCATACGCATGACATGAGCGGCGTGCAGGGGGCCTCGATTCTGAAGGGGGCCGAACAGGGGCTCGACATTGCCGACGCGGCGCTGGCGCCCATGTCGGGAATGACGTCGCAGCCCAATCTGAATTCCCTCGTCGAGGCGCTTCGCCATTTGCCACGTGAAACGGGGCTCGACCCCGCCAACCTGAAACAGATCGCCTATTACTGGGAAAAGGTCCGCGAGTTTTATGCCCCGTTTGAGAGCGGCATGAAAGTCGCCGACGTCGATATTTACCTTCACGAAATGCCCGGCGGCCAGGCGACAAACCTGTACCAGCAGGCCGCGGCCCTGGGCCTTGCGAACCGCTGGAATGACGTTTGCCGGATGTATGCCGACGTCAATCTGCTGTTCGGCGACATTGTGAAAGTGACGCCCACGTCGAAATCGGTGGGCGACATGGCACTATTTTTACTGGCCAACAACCTGCAGGCCGAGGATGTGCTCGATCCGAATCGCGAACTGGCATTTCCAGAAGGGGTCATTGACCTGCTGGCCGGCCGCATGGGGCAGCCACCCGGAGGCTTTCCCCCGAAAGTTCGCAAGCGAATTCTGCGCGATCAGAAACCTGTCCGCGGACGCCCCGGCGCCAGCCTGCCGGCGGCCGATTTCGAGGGAGCGGCCAAATCTCTCGAAAAAATTCTGCCACACGCACCCACCGGCCGCGACGTCGTTTCGTATCTGCTCTATCCGCGAGTGTTCGAAGAGTTCGCGCAGCATACGCAGGCCTATTCCGATACCAGCGTGTTTCCCACGCCGACGTTTTTCTATGGCCTTGAATCGGGGGCCGAAACCGTCATCGACATCGAACCGGGCAAGACGCTGATCATCAAGTTTCTGACGATCAGCGATCCGCATCCCGACGGGCAGCGCACGGTCTTTTTCGAACTGAACGGCCAGCCGCGCGAAGTGAATGTCATCGACCGCGCGCTCGAGCCGCAAGAGAGCGCCCGCCCGAAAGCCGACCCCGGCGATCCGTTTCAAATTCCAGCACCCATGCCCGGTCTGGTGGTGACTGTGGGAGTGCAGCCAGGCGACAAAGTCGTTCGCGGGCAGAAACTGATAACGATGGAAGCCATGAAGATGGAAACCACGCTCTACGCCGAAATGAACGGCCGAGTGGCCGAACTGCTGGTGAAACCCGGCGTGCAGGTGGCCACCGGGGAGTTGCTGCTAAGACTCGAACGCCCGGCCGAGCCCGTCGCTCCGCAGGAAAAATCATAACGTCGCTCCGCAGGAAAAATGACAACGTCGCTCCGCAGGAAAGCTGAAAACGGCCGATCGTGAAGGCGTGCCGACACGCGGCCCCCTTGTTGTGTCTTCCGGCTCGTGAATCCATTGCACTTGAATCCATTGCAGATGGCGCCATCAGACCTCGATCGAATTCGACAAGCGACATTCGTCAACCATGTCGAGTGGCATGACGTCATCGCGTCGACAAATGACCGGGGAATGTTACTGGCTGGCGACCCGACGATTGCCACGCCAATGTTGATTCTCGCCGGCGAACAAACGTCAGGGCGCGGGCGGGGAGCCAATCGCTGGTGGTCGAGTGCCGGGGCGCTCACCTTTTCGCTCGTCTTCGATCCGCAGAAAGATCAGCTCGCGCGTGGTTCACCAGCCCTCGAAACCGAGCACTGGCCGCGCGTGGCCCTGGCGGCCGGGGTCGCGCTGTGCGACGAGATTCTGGCGCTGGCGCCGGGTATTCTGTGCGGCTTGAAATGGCCCAACGACGTTTTGCTGAATGGCCGGAAAGTCGCCGGCATTCTTGTTGAGGTTCCCCCGGCGCCTCTGCAGGTTCCACGGCGCGTCGTTCTGGGAATGGGGGTGAACGTCAATAATTCGATGGATGCCGCGCCCGCCGACGTCCAGGCCGGGGCCGCGTCGCTCATCGATTTCGGCGGCTCCCCTTTCGATATGTCGCAACTGTTGATTGGCTGGCTGAACCGCTTTGCCGAACACTTGCATGCCTTGGCACTGGGCGATGGGGCGCTCCCCAGGCGCTGGCAG
>JAYTRB010000421.1:0-6252 GCA_043746425.1 Planctomycetia bacterium | reverse complement strand
ACAAACCCGATCGGATCGACCATTGGCGAAAAATCGGGGGGCAACGGCCTCGCGCGGCGAACCCAGAACGAATGAATCACCAACCCGATTTGAGAGCGGCGGGGAATCTCGGACTTTTCGTCAGCATGCGACCACAAACCCGCCCAAGGCGCCGCGGCAAGAATTTGAAGAACCGTGCGACGCCGCATGATGTATCGTCCCGCGAGCCGATTGCCGATGAAATCTTTGGTATGCCCAAGGATAACATACCACCCGGCATGCGAAACAGGCATACGAGAACTCGTAGGCCACTCCGCAACGGCCCTACGGAAGCTCTTTCAAACGGGGCGACCCATCGGTCGGCGGCCGACACCTGGCGGAAACGACGAGCCGCCTTGCGCCACGAAAGCCGTGCGCCGAAGTGCCCAAGGCTACCTCTCTACAGACGCAGCTCGTTGCAGTGACTTGGCTCGCAACGCGGCGGCAGGCAGCGGGAAGCAGTTTTATCACTTCCCACTCCCGCTCACCGCCCACGAACTACGCGAATGGCAGCCCAGGTGCGAGTCTGTGCCCTGTTCCGCTGTCGGTCAAGCCGAAATCATCAGTGACGCGATCCGGACATTTCCAGAACGCAGGGCTGCTCGGCTTGCTCCGCATCATCGCGAATGATTCCGCACCGCACGAGAGCGTCTATCGCTCCTTCAAACGACTCAAACAGATATTCCTGGCCTGCCACAATGACCTCAAACGCGGGGCGCTCTCCGTGGGTACACGCTTCGTTTCTGGTTACCATGATGTTCCTTTCTGGAACGGGGGGACGACCCTGGGCAGCCTCTTCAATGATAAGGCTGGCACCGAGTCCCGGCGGGCCGGACGAAGTCTCAAGAAGTCACGTTGGCGTCACTGCCTCTTCTCGTTTTCGACCGGCTCCATATGTTCATTCTCACTCCCCGCAACAGTTCCACAATCAGCCAATCCCTGAGGGAGCCATCGGGGAAATCCGGATAGCGGGTTTGAAACTTCAAAAATCGTGACGCGGGCGGGTGCGCCCCTGTCACCGCGTCAGCTCAGTGACTCGAAACGACGTCAACCGGGGTAATTCGAGATTCGTGTTGCTTTCGCGGACCAGGCCGGATGTGTATCGTGAAGAGCCGCGTGGCGACCGAGTTTTTGAGTGCGAGAACCTTGCACTAAATCCCACGTCTACCAGAAGCGAGGACAACCTGATGTTTCGAAAACTCTGGGCTGCGTCCTTCGCGGGATGCCTCTGGGGACTGGTCGGCCACTGCCAGGCGGCTGACTTGGTTCGCGCGCCGGTCGTGCGCGACACCTGGTTTTCTGGCGTAGGCGACGAAGCACGCTGCAACCTCGGCGGTGCTGCCAAACTCAAGTTCAAGTCGATTCAAGAGTTATCGCTCATCGACATCGAACCGAAACCATTACGCGGCCGCATCGTCACACAGGCGACTCTTCATCTGCACCTCGATGGCAGCGAGATTCTACACCGCGTGACGGTGGGAACGTTCGGCTCGGAATGGGTCGAAGGGACTTCCACCAGCTACTCGGAACAAGAGGGAAGCTCGACATTCGCCGCCTGTCGTCATCCCAACATTTCTTGGGCCGGCCCGGGGAGCGATCTGACCGCTGTCATGCTCGGACAAGGCGGAACGACCTGGCGCATGGCCAACGCCTCAAAGCCAGATGCCGGGCGATGGCAGAGTATTCCGGTCGATCCGATCATCTTGGCCGCCCGCATCGCGGGGATCAGCCAGGGGTTCGTCGTTTTCGACGACACAGGAACGGAATGGACTCGTGACGGCGAAAAATATACCGAGCGACTCTTTCCGAACCGCTTTGTCAACAGTCGTGAGTCGGGCCCGCGAACCGCACCCTACCTGACGATTGAACTGGGCGAAAACGACGCCGAAGCGCCACTGGCGCCCACCGATTTGCAGGCTGACGTCAGTGATCTGCCGGCAGGCGAGGCACGCGTCTCGTGGAAGACTCCAGCCGATCGTGGTCCCGCGGGGGTCGTCGGATTTTTCGTCGAGACCAACGGAAAAGAGACGCCCCGCTATCTCGTCCCGGCCGCCGGTCGCTCGGGCGAAGTCGTGACGATGAGGCTGCGTGATCTGGCGTTTCAGCCGGGCGAGCGCGTCCAGTTTCAGGTGACCGCCGTCGATGGCGCGGGAAACCGCGGCCCGCAGGCAAGCCTGACCTTCACCGTGTCGGACGAGAAGCCACAGAAACTTGGCGGAGAAGCCCTTCCGCAACTGCGTGCCGGTGGAACGCTGCCACGTCTTGGAAAAGCAGAAGTCGCAATCATCGATGGGCTCGACAAAATGCATCCCATCAGCGGCGTCACCATTCCGCCACAGGCCGCCGAATACCTCACATGCAATCATCTATGGAGCGCGGCCGACAAGCAGATTCGTCTGCATGCGGCAAAAAATGAGTTTGCGTCGTTTCAGATTGTGCTGCGGGGCGTCGCAGCCGACGTTAAGCCATCGCTGACTTTCAGCGGAAAAGGCAAGCTCCCTGAAGTGACATTTTTCGGCTTTCGGTATGTGGCGACTGCGTCGGGTCCGCTTCCCGATCCGCTCGTTCCGCTCCGCGGCGGTTTCAGCGTGCCATCGCCTGAAAATCAGATCCACGGGCAGAAAAACGGCAGTCTGCTGTGCGAAATCTACGTTCCGCATGACACCGCTGCCGGGGCCCACTCAGGAGTGCTGACGCTCAATTCGAAAGCTGGCGAGCTGAAGCTGGCCGTGGCACTCGACGTCTGGAATTTCACCCTTCCCGATCATTTGAGCTTTCTGCCCGAAATGAATTGCTACGATCTGCCAGCGAATGAACGCGACTACTATCGACTTGCTCATCGGCACCGAACCGTGCTGAACCGCGTCCCGTATCATCAAAACGGGCAAATCGAACCGGGCTGCGCGCCGATCTGGGACGGCCAGCATTTCGACTGGCGTGCCTGGGATCTGCGGTTCGGTCCTTACTTTGATGGATCCGCGTTCGCCGACCTGCCGCGCCGCGGCGTCCCCCTCGAGTGCGTCTACCTGGCGCTGCACGAGAACTGGCCAAGCCCGATCGAACCTAACTACAACGGAAGCTACTGGGCCGATGTGGCATTTCGACCGGGCTACCGCGAGGCGTTCGTCGAGGCTTCCCGGCAAATCGCCACGCATTTCGGCGAACGCGGCTGGCGCGAGACCCTGTTCCATTGCTTTCAGAACGGTAAATCGAACTTCAAGCAGCAGGGCTGGTCTCGGGGATCTTCGCCATGGTTGTTGGATGAACCGGCGAACTTTCAAGACTACTGGGCCCTGCGATATTTCGGCGAGGCGTTTCATGAAGGGGTGCAGAAGGGAGCCAGCGACGCGAAACTCGTCTTTCGCTGTGACATCTCGCGACCGGAATGGCAACGCGATGCCCTCGATCATCTGCTCGATTACAATGTCGTTGGCGGCGGCGCGTTTCTAAAATATCGGCGGCTTGTGCTCGACCGCAAACAACGTCTGGGCGAAATCGTCGTGTGCTATGGTGGCACGAATGATATCACACAAAGCAATGTGCAGCCTTTGGCGTGGTCGGTCGATACCTGGCTGGACGGAGCCGATGGAGTTCTCCCCTGGCAGACGATCGGAACCGACGCCTCCTGGCAGAATGCCGATGCCCTTTCACTCTTTTACCCGGGTGGGCCGGCAGGCCAGACAGAGCCTGTCGCCTCGGTGCGTCTGCATGCCTTCACCCGCGGCCAGCAGGATACCGAGTACCTGACGCTCCTGGCGCGCACTGAACGACAGTCGCGGCGGGCGCTGGCGCGGCGCGTGCGCGACATGCTGCGTCTGACGGGTTCGCGCGAAGGAACGGGGTTTGCCGGCGTCGAGGACGCCGGCCGCATCGACTACGGCCGCATCCTCCCGCAAGATCTATGGGCCTTGCGCGTCCGCATCGGCGAGCTGCTTTCAAAGGCCCGCCCCAAACCTGAACGCAAGCTCGTCGACTTCCGCACACCGCAACGCGATTCACATGCTGGCGTGCCAGGCTATGTGGCGGGGACCGAACCCGTGGCCACGGTCGCCCCGACCTTCACCGCGAAACCGACAATCTCGCAGATCATTCAGGGCCGGCCTGCGGTGCATGATGTGGTCATCGACCCCGAGAAGCCGGAAACGAACCTCGGCAATGTCGCCCGTGACAATCGTCTCTATCGTAACGACAAGACGAGTGTGCTGCTGGTCCGATTCGATCTGGCGGGACTGAAAACCCCGCCCAGTTCGAAGGTAGAACGTGCCACGCTGCACTTCTGGATCTGGGATCCTGCATCGCAGGGCCGCACGCGAGTCTCGCTGTTCGGATTAAAAGTCGCCTGGGATGAAGGGTCGGCGACCTGGCTTGCACCAGATCGCAGAAAGCATTGGCAGGAAATCTCGAAAGGCTTCACCCTCGGGCGCGACACCGATATGGCTGCCTCGAGTGTCGTCGTCGAGCCCGATCAGGGCAGCGACACCGCCGAACCGCCCGTCGAATATCATCTCGACGCGACCGATCTGGTGCGAACGTGGCTGGCTCATCCCGCACGCAACCTGGGAGCCGCGATTGCTCCCGTTATCGATCGCAGCGTCGACGACGGCCAAGTCACCCGCTTTCAGGTCTTGACATCTGAATATCGCGAATTGAAATTCACGCCGAAGCTGACGATCGAATTCACGCAGTGACGCCGGCGCTTTTCACGGATCAGCACAGAAAAAGCAGACCGGCGAATCGACGACACGTCGAATTGAAAGATACAGCCGTGCCTGCTTCGAGGAAGACCCCTCCGAGATTTCCTCGCGATTGCCCATAGGGTGCAAGTGGATGCTGCGGAACGCTTGATTGTGATCGCTCAACGAGCGCAGGCCGCCTCTATTCATTCACAGCAGACTGATCGCGGGTCGGTTCGCGACAGGCGAACAGGGCCAGAATGCCACCCAGAAGCATCATCAAGGCCAAGGCGAGCAGGGCCGAATTCAGATTCTTTGTGGCTTCAAATATCAGTCCCACGGTCGGGGGGCCGACGATCCCTCCCACATTGCCGACCGAATTAATGAGCGCGATTCCCCCGGCAGCAGCGGCCCCGCTCAGAAATGAAGTCGGCAGCGACCAGAACGGCGGCAGCATACTCATCATGCCGGTCACCGCCAGACAGCATCCTGCCAGGCCTGCTGCGGGCGAATGCGAAAAAGCGACCAACGCCCATCCCGCGGCCGCCAGGAAGGCCGGCACGGCGACGTGCAACCGATACCTGCCGGTTCGGTCTGCCAGGACCGCATTAACCAGCATGCCAATCATGCCGCACATACTGGGAAGAGCTGCGATTAGCCCAATCTTGAATTCTGCACTGTCTTGAAAACGAATCGTAATGATCTGCGGCAGGTACAAGCCCCCCGCATTGGAACTGAAGGCGACGGTGAAATACAGCAGTATGAGGAACCACACACGCACATTCATTACGGCGTGCCACAAGTCGGTTCCATGACGCTGTTCGCGAAGTTTTTCCTCGCGGCCCAACCGCTCGGCAAGCCACGACTTTTCATGCGAGGCCAGCCAGGTTGCCTCCGCTGGGCGGTCAGTCAGGTAAAAGAGGATGAGGATGCCGAAAGCGATCGAGGGGAGGCCCTCGAGCAGGAAGACCCACTGCCAGCCATGCAGCCCCCACACTTGATCGAGGTACTGCATGATGGCTCCTGTGAGCGGGTAGTTGATAACTCCAGCGATGGCATTGGCCGCCATGAAACTGGCAATGGCGCGCGTGCGCTCTCGCGCGGGAAACCAATAGGTTAAGTAAAGAATGATGCCAGGGAAGAACCCGGCCTCGGCTACCCCGAGCAGGATGCGGACGATAAAAAAACTCGTAGTGCCGGTGACCAGCATCGTCGAGCACGAGACCAGCCCCCAAGTCACCATAATGCGCGAAATCCAAAGGCGTGCTCCGGTGCGGCGCAGAATGAGATTACTGGGGACCTCGAAAACCAGGTAGCCCAGATAGAACAGACCACTGCCCAGGGCAAAGATCGGGTCGCTCATTCCGAGGTCGGGCTGCATCGTCAGCTTGGCGAAGCTTACATTGCCCCTGTCAAGAAGGTTGCAGATGTACAATACCATCAGGAAGGGGATCAGCCGCAAGCGCACTTTGCGCATGGTGGTGGCGGACGCGTCTCCCTCCATTCGGGCATCGGCGCTGGGCCGGGCTTGATCGCTCATGGCAGCAGGTTCCTCTCAGCA
>JAYTRB010000420.1:0-2194 GCA_043746425.1 Planctomycetia bacterium | reverse complement strand
CATGTACGATCAAGCACAAATCCTGCGTGGATTGATGGAACAACGCAGCGAAGCTGCCTCTGTTGAACCGGCGGCGCCCGGGCCGCAGGCGCGGACAGTCGCCGTCACGAGCGGCAAAGGCGGCGTAGGCAAAAGCTGTGTGGCCCTGAATCTGGCGATCGCACTCCAGAAAATGGGGCACAGCGTCTGTCTGCTCGATGCGAACATGGGTTTGGGCAATATCGACCTCTTATGCGGCCTGAACGGTTACTGGAACCTGTCGCACGTCGTCAGCGGCGCCCGAACAATTCCCGAAATCATTCTCACGGGGCCCTGTGGAATTCACGTCGTACCCGGCGCGAGCGGCCTGCTCGATGCCGCCGACTGCTCTCCGATCGCCCAGCGCGAAATCCTGTCGCAACTCGACGAACTCGAACGCGGACATGAAGTGCTCATCATTGATACGGGAACAGGCATTCACCGCTCGGTGCGGCAGTTCGTGTCGGCCGCGCAGACGGTGCTCATTGTTACAACCCCCGAACCGACGGCCATTGCCGACGCCTACGCGACGCTCAAGGCGCTGCCGGCCGCCAACGAATTTTTGCAGCCGCACATACTTGTCAACCAGGCCGACTCTCCCGAACAGGCGCGAGAGATCATCGCCCGCGTGCAGCAAACGGCCCGTACCTTTCTGCATCTGACGGTGTCGTCGGCCGGTCATATTCCCCGCGACCCCGCCGTGGTGCAGGCCGTCGTCCGCCGTCGTCCGTTCGCAGCCGAAAAGGCCCGCACACCTGCCGGGCTGGCGATTGAACAATTGGCGCGCCGCATCATCAATCTATCGCCGGCAGCTTCCGGACGAGAATCGTTCTTTTCACAATTCAGTCGCCGGATCGACCGCCAGACAGGATAGATGTGGCAGTTGCCTCACGCGGGGTTACGAATTCACGGCATCCAACCGTCCTGGCTCGAAACCAACTCTCTTTTTAAGTTCCGGTTAAATCAACTTTTCCTTCAATCGGAGAAATTCTCAATTTATCGACTGCAACTGCCGATAAACCCTGTGGGGGAACCAATCGCCTGCTGTCATCGTTTGGCAGTGGGCGAAAGATGGGTTCCCAACATCCCGGGACTTCGCCGTGGCGCACGAATACGCAGTTCGACTGGCACTGATCGCCTTTGCTACGGCAGCGATTCAGGGACTGGCCCAGCGGGCCGCGTTCGAACCGGCCCTCAAGCTGGCCCTCGTCGCAGCGGCAGGTTTTTATGTTCTGGGCTGGCTTTGCGGCGAAATGGCACAGCGGGTTGTCGAAGAGAACGTTCTCTTCAGCACGAAGCGCGAGGCTGAACTTTCAAACCCCACCCCCACATCGGCTCCACAATCACCTGGTCGTTGAGACGACACCCCTGATCTGAAACCACCACGGAGGGTCATATGATTACCAAGGTCGAACGCGATATCAGCGAAGTCTGGCAGGAATTCAAGAACGATCAGTCGAGCAAAGAGCTGCGCAATTTTTTGATCGAAAGGTATCTTCCCCTCGTGCGCTATAACGCCGAGCGTGTGTGGTCGAAACTTCCCGACGGAGTCGACCTCAACGATCTGATTTCCGCCGGCGTGTTCGGCCTCATGGATGCCATCGAGGCCTTCGACCTCAGCCGCGGCGTCAAATTTGAAACCTATTGCGTGCCCCGAATTCGCGGAGCCATGCTCGACGAGTTACGGACTATGGACTGGGTGCCACGCCTGGTGCGCAGCAAGGCCAGCAAAGTCGAAGCGGCCCGCAAGTCGGTCGAGGCTGAATTCGGCCGGCCCCCGACTGACACCGAAATCGCGAGGAAGATGGAAATTCCCACTGAGGAATTCGAGCGACTGAAGGCCGAGGCCAGCGCTGTTAACCTCGTCAGTCTCAATAAGAAATGGTACGAGACCGACAGCTACAAGGATGTCCGCGAGATCGACATTCTGGAAGACAGCAAGGGAATCGACCCCACGAACGGCATCCAGAAACGCGACCTGATGAAGCTCGTGACGAAGGGCCTGAACCGTAACGAACGGCTGATCATCATCCTCTACTACTATGAAGAACTGACGATGAAAGAGATCGGCAACACGCTGGGGCTTTCAGAAAGCCGTGTGAGCCAGATGCATTCGAGCATCGTCGCCCGACTCAAAGAACAATTGCGCCAGCGAAGGCCAGAGTTCTCGGAGTAG
>JAYTRB010000419.1:0-4735 GCA_043746425.1 Planctomycetia bacterium | reverse complement strand
CATTTCGCGTCATCGAATTCTTTCCGCTCTCGACACTTGGTGTCTTTTT
Source organism: Planctomycetia bacterium (assembly GCA_043746425.1). Taxonomy (GTDB): domain Bacteria; phylum Planctomycetota; class Planctomycetia; order Planctomycetales; family Planctomycetaceae; genus JACQFH01. The sequence goes on along the minus strand of JAYTRB010000419.1, from coordinate 4,686 downwards.
GCCCCGCTCGGCCAGTTTGATATGCGAGTTGAATTTCGGAATCAAATAGCCCGGAACGGTTCGCTGCCGGTAGATGACCAAGGCGTGCATTCCATGAAACAACGGGCCGCAATCGGACGCCTTATGGCGGTTGTCGAGCAAACCCTTGGCCACGCTGGCGATTCCCCGACGAACCCATTCCTCCTTGAGCTTGCTCTGCGGCAAGGCCACCATCAACCACTCCAGTTGATGCCCTGAAGTGGCGATTCGGGCAGCAAAGTCATCGCTGTAACCTGGGCCGGCGAAATGATTCGCCGAGAACGAGCCATCAGAGTTTTGCAGGGCCTGCGCTTCGAGCAGGTAACGCTTGATCTTCTGGTCGGCCTCAAACCATACGCCGCGCAGCGGCTTGCCCGTCGAGATGTACATGTTGCGGGCGTAAGCCAGCGCGAACAGTCCATGACAACCCCCGCAAGCGCCCGACGTTACGGGCTCATCAATTTGCAGGCGGACGAGGCGCTCGATGCTCCAGGGTTGTCCAGCGGCATTAAACCATTGTGCATCGGGTTCTTCATAGTGCGCCAGAGCCCACAGCGTCCAGGTAATCTCAACCCCCTCGTGGACCTGCATCTTTGCATCATGAATGATGTCGCGAATTGTTATGAGCCCACTCGGCGTCTTGACTTCGTAATCCAGCGGAATGTTCGCCATTGTCATATAACCCATAAACTGGGTCGGATGCCCCTCGAACGCGTACGGCCGCGTGAACGGATGTCCGCGTCCCCCGTAGGGGGTCTTCTCCCACAACGGCATCCCGTCGAATGTCACGCCGCTCGTGATCCATTCGATCGCGTTCACCTCTTCGCTGGCCCGATCTTTCGTCAGCAGCGACAGATCCCAGCGTTCCGCGAGGATGCCATGCACGATCTGCCAGGGAGTATGCTGACCGGCCGTTAAACGGCGCTTACTCGTGGCCTGAATCGCCTGTTCGATCAGATCAGACAAGGGGTCGGTGGGCGCGGCTGCCACGGCGGGCTGGGCCGAAGATGCATCGGTCGAATCGGGAGTGACTTCTTCCCCCCCGGCGCTGGCACACGCTCCGACAAGCAGAGCCGCTGCCACAAGTTGATTTCGGAGGTGTTTGAAAGTCATCATCGGCGAATACTCCTGGTTGCAGTCTTTCAGTTCCGCGGGCATCCTGTGTGCGGGAAAACGTTGTTTTCGTTCCAGGTTTTCGTTCCGGAACGACTTCAACTTCGGCTCAACGGATTATGGTGGAAAGCCGAGTCTTCCCCACGGGCCCGCAAGTCAATCCTTTCTTCCCATTTTATGCATCCTGCGTAATAGGAAAATCGGCTCGACAATGTGACTAAGTGCAACCAAGCAAGTCATGAAACAGACTTCGCGCCTGAAATCGTCATAAGACTGTCGGGTCATACAGGATTTTCTAATCACAACGTCCGATTAGGGGGGGTTCTCCTCCCAGACGGGCGCGCTGACCGCGCGCAATCTGCCGTATTGACAGTTTGTGCCATCTACGTCTAGCGGCGAGTCGCAGCCAAGCCCGTCCGGATCAGCGTTCGACCTTCACCTTGCCAATCGACTTCTTGAGCTTCGCCGCCCCATCGTCAGAAACGGTCGTGAAACCCAGGTCGAGGGTCTTCAGATTTTTGAGGCCCTGCAGATGCTCAAGCCCGGCGTCTGTGACTTTCGTCTGTTTAAGCCGCAGCGTTTCGAGCTTTGAGAGCCCCCCCAGCCATTTCAGCCCGTCGTCGCCGATCTGCGTTTCGTTGAGAATCAGCGTCTTGAGATTCAACAGACCCTTCAGCTGCGCCAGTCCCGCGTCGGTAATTCGATCGGCATGCCACAAATCGAGCGACTCGAGTTTCGTGAGCCCGACCAGATGGCCGAGCCCCTCGTCGTTCACCTGTGTCTCGCTGAGAACCAGCGTGCGGAGTTTTGAAAGCGTCTTCAGGTGCGTCAGACCGGACCCCGTCACTCCCGTACAACCCCGCAGGCTCAAACGTTTCAGCCCCGGCATTTTCGCCATGTTTTCAAGTCCAATGTCGGAAACGCCGTCGCGCATGAGCGTGATGTCTTCCAACCCCGTCATACCGCTCAGCGCGGCCATCCCCGCATCGGTTACGCGTTGCGAGTCTTCGATCGACAGCACGCGGAGCTTTTTCAAACCCTTGAGGTTCTCAACCCCGATGTTTGAGACTTCCGGAGAACGCAGCTTGAGGATTTTCAGGTTGGTCAGGTTCTGCAAATGCTTCAGCCCCGAGTCAGTAATGTAACTGCATCCGCGAAGATCGAGCAGCGTGATTTGCGGCATCTCCTTCATTTCCGCCAGCCCGTCGTTCGACAGCCCAGTGAACAGCAGATGCAGTTCCGCGAGTTTCGGGAAACCCTTCAAAATCTTGACGGCCGCATCCGAAATGCTCGATCGCCTGAGGTTGATCGACTGCAAATTGATGAGCGCTTTGAGATGCTCGAGCCCCGCATCGGTCACCGTCGAGCAGTTATCCAGTTCCAAATCGGTCAGTTGAGTGAGGGTGGCGACGTGCGCCAGCGCGCTATCAGAAATTCGCGGCCCCCACAGAACAAGGCTCTTCAATTGAGGAAAGAGCGCCAAAGGCGCAAGTTCGCTTTCACGAACCCTTTGATTGCGAAAGTCGATACCCGAGACGCCATGCTGGTCGTATGTGACCTTCGCACCCAACTGCTCAAACGCCGCCACTCCGGCCTTCTGCGCGGCAGACAGCTCTGGGGTGGCTCCTTTCGCAGCCGGCTTAGCGGCAAATGGGCCACTCGGCTTCTGCGAAGGTTTTACTGCGGCCGATTTGGCCGGGAGGTCGTCGGTCTTCGACGTCTGGACCAAGGTCTGGGCCTCGCCTGGACCGGCACTTAAAAGCAATCCCACGACGAGGGCTGAAGAGAGCATCCGCTTCATAATGCAGGGGTTCTCCGAGTTGCGAACGAACATGTCGAATGTTAAGGTATCAGCTTCCCGACAGATGTGTCAGCCTCCACACCATTCTCAGCAATTTGGGAGTCCAAAACAATGTCTCGCACAACCAGTCGAAGAACATTTCTGCAAGAAACCGCAGCCATTGGCGTCGGATTGTGGGCGGGTGGTGGGATGCTGGCTAAAGCCAGTGCTGCCGCAAATGAACGCGTCCGCTTCGCCTGCATCGGGGTCGGGGGCAAGGGAGACAGCGACTCGGCTGACGCCGGCAAATTCGGTGATGTCGTCGCGATCTGCGACATTGACGACGGCACACTCGAAAGCGCCAGCAAATCGAAGTTTCCCAACGCTCAGCGATTCAACGACTACCGCAAAATGTTTGACGAAGTGGGCAAAAGCATTGATGCGGTGACGGTAAGTACTCCCGATCATCATCATGTTTTCGCGTCGATGATGGCCCTGAAGCTGGGCAAAGCCTGTTTCACACAGAAGCCGCTGACCCATTCGGTTTCAGAAGCGCGGCTGATGGCCGATGTGGCGCGCGAGATGAAAGTCGCGACCCAAATGGGAAATCAGGGAACTGCTGGCGATGCGCTGCGACATGCGGCGGCGCTGGTAAAGGGCGGAAAAATCGGAACCGTCAAGGAAGTCCACGTCTGGACGAATCGTCCCGTCTGGCCGCAGGGGGGACCCCGCCCCAAGGCCGCCGAGAGCGTTCCCGAGACCGTCCATTGGGATCTGTTCATCGGCCCCGCGCCGTTCCGTGAATACGCGCCGGGGTATCATCCGTTTAAGTGGCGCGGGTGGTGGGATTTCGGTACCGGAGCTTTGGGCGACATGGCCTGCCACACTTTTAATATGCCGTACATGGCCCTCGATCTCAAAAATCCTACGACAATTGAAGCCGAGCACTCCGGTCATAACGGAGACAGCTACCCGAACTGGTCGATCATCAAGTTCAATTTTCCGGCGACCGCATCGCGCCCGGCGATTCCCGTGACCTGGTATGACGGCGGCGAGCGGCCCCCCAAGTCAGTTTTCGGCGGTAAAGATCTGCCCGAAAGCGGGGCCCTCATCGTCGGTGCCAAAGACACGCTTCATGCTCATGGCGATTATTGCGGTTCCTTCAGCCTCTTGAGCGGCACAGAGCCCGAAAAAGTTGATTACGTCAAGTCCCCCGGTCACTTCGAAGAATTCGTGCGGGCCGTCCAGGGAGGCCCGGCCGCCATGTCGAACTTCCCGGAATATGCCGGCCCGCTTACCGAAACGATTCTACTGGGTAATCTCGCCGTCTGGGCGGGAAAGAGCGACAAATCTCCTGGAAAAGTAGTGCAGTGGGATGCCAAGAACCTTCGGGCCACGAACGGCTCCGAACTCGACGCCATCGTCAAGCGGCCGTACCGCTCGGGGTGGACGCTGTAACTCTTTTTGCCACAGAACGTCGGCTTTTCACAGCCCGGCAGCCCTTACGCTGCCGGGCTGCTTTTATTGGCATCACCCCGTATTGCTTGGCATGGGGTATTGCTTGGCATGGGGCATAATGATTCCGCTTTGCATTTCACGCCATCATTCTCTTTCCAACCTCCATCGGCCGCAGATACAATACGGACCGCGAGCTGTTTTCCGCTCGCCAGCCGCCTTCAGGAAAAAACACGTGGATCTCGATGACGTCCAGATCATGTGTCGCGTGCAGGCCGGGCAGGTCGAATTGTTCGATGTGCTGGTGCGGCGCTATCGCG
>JAYTRB010000418.1:0-2411 GCA_043746425.1 Planctomycetia bacterium | reverse complement strand
CCACGGATCTGATTGAGAAGCGTGTCAACCTGCCCAAGCGCGGCGTCGGCTGTGCCGATGACGTTGTTCGCCAGATTGCTGTTATTAATCGATTGATTGATGGCACTGATCTGCAAACCCAGGGCATCGCTGGCGATCAGGCCTGACGGGTTGTCGGCCGCGGAGTTGATTTGTGTACCCGTTGACAGCCGCTGCAGTGCTTGCGACTGCTTGCTGTTCGAGGCCTGCAAGGCCAACAATCCGCGTAACGAGTCGAGATTCGTCGCTATTCGTGTACTCATGCCAAACAACCTTTTCTAAAGGGACTGACCAACCCGGACGGTCTGCCACGGGAGGAGCGAAATCAATGGGATGGACGGGCCTTGTGAGGCGCATTTCGAAACTCGTCCGTGCCAGTCACCGGGAAATGCCGTCCACTTGCGCATTCCCCCGACATTCCATTGTCGTCTCTCGCAGTATCGACAAACGGACTGCGAACCTTTAGACAAAACAGGGGCTTTGCATAAAATAAAATAAACAGGAAGACATTGACGTCATCGGCCGCGCGGCAGCCGCGATTCCCACACAGCGACAGTTGGCGCTTGTGCAAAATCGCCCCGCGAGTGCTAAACTAATCGCGCTTGGGAACTTACGTGTCGGCGACGGTATGAGTCGTCGCCTCGCGCGTTATGTCGCAGGCCGCGAATTCCGACGATTGGGAAATTTGTTGAGCGCCGGAGGTGTTTCCTCCGGATCAACTCCCGCCGCACGCAGGTTTTCTCTTTGAATCGCTTCATACACCTCCTGCCGGTGTACGGGAATTTCGGTGGGGGCCTGAATGCCCAACCGCACCTTATCGCCGCGGATATCCACCACGGTGATCACAATGTTGTCACCGATGATGATGCTTTCGTCGCGCTGCCTCGACAGAACAAGCATCTTGCCCACTCCTTGAACTTCATGCACAGGATTGAATCGAAGTCGGTCGTCAGTGACCAAATCGTTGCTAGGAAGATCGTCATCAACCTTGTATTGCGCCAATCGCAATGAATAAAATCTCTCTGCATCTTGCGAGCCGACTGGCGTAAACAACGGTTTTTCCGTTAATGCCGATTTCACGCAGGAACCAACCCCCGCATAAAGGAACCGCATTCGTGCCCGTCACTCTCAGCGACTTTGCCCGCAATCTCAATGTTGAAACCGCCTTCACCGTGCTGGCCGTCGCTCGGGCTCTCAAGGCCGGCGGTAAGGATGTTGTCGAACTTGAAATCGGCGACAGTCCCTTTGAAAGTACGGCTTCGGCAAAAGCGGCCGGCGAACAGGCAATTCGGGAAAATCAGTCGCATTACTGCCCTTCTCCGGGACTTCCGGCGTTTCGTGAAGAGGCGGCCCGATTCGTGCGCGAAGAGTTTGGCATTCCCGCCCAAGCTGAAAATGTCGTCGTCGGGCCGGGAGCAAAAATCTTTGAACAATTCTTCTGCGAGGCGTTTCTAAATCCGGAGGACGGCGTGCTGGTGTTCAGCCCGCATTTCCCGACGTTTCTGCCAAACATCGAACGGCGGCAGGCACGTGCCGTTCTCGCCCCGCTCCGGCAAGAAAATCAGTTTCGCCCCGACATCTCTGCAATTGAGCACTTTCTGAAGACCGACCCGGCCCCCAAGGCCATTTTCCTCAATTCGCCTCACAACCCGACAGGGGGAGTGGCGACGGCCGAAGATCTGAAGAACATTGCCGACCTGGTCCGCGGCAAAAATGTAGCCGTCTTCAGCGACGAGCCGTATTGCCACATGGTATGGAAAGGCCGTCATCAATCGCTGCTTGAACAACCGGGAATGCTGGAACAGTGTGTGGCGGCGTATACGTTCAGCAAGTCGTACAGTATGAGCGGGTGGCGGCTTGGGTTCGCTGTGTCGTCGGCCGAAATCGCAGACGCTATCGCCAAAATGATTAACACCTGTCTGTCGTGCGTCCCCCCGATCGTGCAGCTCGCGGGAGCGGCAGCGCTTGCCAACGATCTGACTGAGCGCGACCGTGTCATGCAGCTCTTCCGCGAAAAGGTGGTGCTCCTGACGACGGGGCTCAATCGCATCGAAGGCTTCCACACACTCGACCCGACGGCGACGTTTTACGTCTTTCCCAATGTTGCGCCGGTCTGCAATCGGCTGGGAATTACCAGCCACGGCCTGGCGCTTTACCTGCTCGAAGGGGCCGACGACAAGTTCGGCGTGGCCTGCCTCGGGGGCGAATGCTTTGGCGCGGCCGGAGCTGGGTTTCTACGATTCAGTTGTGCCGAACCCAACGAGCGATTGCAGCAGGCGCTTGATTTTCTTCCGGTGGCCCTGTCGAGAACCGATCGGGTCGCGGCATATCTTGAACAACATCCGAAATTCAAGTTGCCGCAGCCGTATCACGCCCGATGATCATCGTGGCAT
>JAYTRB010000417.1:0-10868 GCA_043746425.1 Planctomycetia bacterium | reverse complement strand
TCTCCCCCGAAGAGCCGGTCGGCCAGATCGGTAACCATCGACCGGCTTACCTGCTCTTGCCGCAAAACCGCGCGATAGACGAAGGCCTTTCCGGCGGCCCGATGGGCGACCTGTCCTTTGCGCTCCATTTTGGCCAGCATCGTGGCGACCGTCGTGTAGGCCAGTTCGCGTCCTTCGTCGGCCAGCACATCGCGGACGTCGGTGACGGTGGCTTCGGCCTTCTGCCATAAAATGCGCATGATGGCCAGTTGCAGTGAGGCGAGTTGAGGTTTCCTGCTCATGGGCTGAGTCTCCTGAGTATCTACTACCAGAGTAGATGGATATTACTACCACGGTAAGAGGAAAGTCAAGTCGAATTTCGGATTGAGGATTGTCGTTAAATCGCAACCCGCAGCAGGGCCAGCGCTTTAATTCCGAGATTCCCTGTCGCGCTCCACTTTCGAATCGCTCACCGGGCCTATAAAATACCGGCATGGCCAATCACGACTATTACAAAACGATGGGCGTCTCGAAGTCCGCCACGGCAGACGAGATTCGCAAGGCGTACAAGAAACTTTCCAAGAAGTATCATCCAGACGCCAACAAGGACAAGGACGCTCCCGAAAATTTCAAGCAGGTTCAGGAAGCGTATGACGTCCTGCACGATTCGGCGAAGCGCGAACAGTATGACCGCTTCGGGCAGGTCTTGCCGGGCGGCAACGGTCCGCAAGGGCAGCCTTTCAATTGGGGCCGGGCGGGGCAGCCTGGAGCCGGGCCCATCGACCTGGGCGACCTGTTCGGCGGCGGGCAGGTCGATCTCGAGCAGATTCTCGGGGGCGCTTTCGGCGGTGGGGGGGGTCGCCGACAGACACGACGCAGTGCGCGGCGTGGAGACGACGTCGAAGTCGAGATTGAGATTCCCTTTCAAATTGCGGTCAATGGAGGAAAACATGACCTGAAGCTTGATCGCGGCGGAGTGCCCGAAGAGCTGGCGATCAAGATTCCTACCGGAGTTGAGACGGGCAGCGTGATTCGCCTGGCCGGACAAGGCCACCCCGGCGCGAATGGTGGCCCCGCCGGCGATCTTATGGTTCGGATTCGCGTGGCTCTGCATCCTTTGTTTCGGCGTGAAGGAAGCAACCTGCTGATCGATCTGCCCGTGACGATTACCGAAGCCGCACTCGGCGCCAAGGTCGAAGTTCCCACTCTCTCTGAAGGGCTGGTCGTCATCACCATACCACCGGGAACATCCAGCGGGGCCAAGCTGCGTCTGCGCGGGAAAGGGGCGATCGATCGCCAAACGAAAGAGCGCGGCGATCAATTCGTCGTGGTCAAGATCATGGTTCCGCGCAAGCCCGGCGAGCGGGCCAAAGAACTGCTGACAGAACTGGCTCAGGTCGAACCTCAAGACCCGCGCGGGGGTTTATGGTGATCGCCCGGGGTGCTCAATTTCTGAAACGTGGATGGCTGTTCCGCGGCGGATTGTGGTTCTGGCTGGTAATGGCCGGCCCGGCCTTCGCGAGCGACCCTGCCCTGCCTGCATCGACGACCGACGCGACTGACGCACAACCCGAGAGTGACCGCCCGGCGGCGCCCAATGCGCAGTTGAAGATAAACGCTTTGTCGCTCGGCTTAGTCATGCTGGCCGGGTTGATTGTTGGCGGTGCGATGTTCCTGGCCCTTGTCGTGATCTGGGGCAATCGTGCGCGGCGGCTCGCGCGGCGGCCTTTGCCTCCGGTGGCACAGCGGGACGAGTTATGGTTTCTGAAGTCGAAAAAAGATGCGGAGGAAGCCGCCGACAGAGCCAGCTCGGCTGCCAGCAAAGATACCGATCCAGAAATCGACTGAGCGCGCTGCTGAAATCGTCCGGTCTTCATTTTTCCTTTCGATGAGCCTTGAATCGGCTCTTTGCCGTTTTTGGACATTGGCCTGAGATTCATAATCTTCTTTTCAAGCGATCCCATGCCCCGTCTGAGTTTTCGCAAACACCAACATCTCCGGAATGGGGCCGACTTCGACCGCGTCTATGCCCTGCGCTGCGTCGTTCGAGGAACCCATTTGACGGTTTTTGCAGCCCCCAACCAAGAGAGTGTCGTGCGCGTGGGGCTCAGCGTTTCGAAAAAGCACGGAAATGCCGTGTGCCGCAATCGAATCAAGCGCCTGCTGCGCGAGGCCTTTCGTCTCTGTCAGCACGAATTGCCGGGGGGACTCGATCTGGTGCTCGTGCCGGTCGTGGCGCGCGACGTGACACTGGGCGAATTCCAGACAGCCCTAACGCGGGCCGTCGCAAAGCTCGCGCGAAAACTCGCGCGAGAAAAAGAGCCCGAATAATGGACGAGAAGCCTCGGCGGCGCGAGACGCGGGTGCAACTGCTTTCTGCCCGATTGCAGAGACTGCCGGCCCGCTGTGTCATCGGGATCGTCCGACTGTATCAGCGATTTCTCAGTCCCATCTTCGGCGGCCAGTGCCGCTTTTATCCGTCGTGCAGCCAGTATTTTATTCTGGCCGTCGAGAAATACGGAGTCATCTCCGGAAGCTTGCGGGGCGCATGGCGGATTTTGAAGTGTCAGCCGTTCCATTCCGGGGGATACGACCCTCCGTAACACGGATTTCAATCTGGGCCTGTGCCGTGTCCTGACCGAGGAGATCTTCGACGTTCAGCATCAGGATATATCCTCCGGCAGGCAGGCTTTCGGGTATCGTCACCACATGCGTGAGAAAAAAATCAAGCCGCGGGGTGTCCGCCAGATCGACCGCTGTTCCCAGGTTTTGACGTTCGACGACGTCTCCCTCCGGCGTGCAGATTTCGACAGTCGAGAGCGTCAGGGTGCGATATCCCCGAGCTGCGGGGAGACTGCAAAAATTTTCGAGCGTGGCGTAGATCAGAATCGGCTGACCGCGTTGCAGCCGGCGGACATCCAGGGCCACGACATCTTCGAAACCGCGAACCTGGCGGCAGATCCGCAGTCGGGGAATGACCAGCCGGTAATCGGCCGCGTCACTGGCCGCGTCTTTTCCTTCCACTTGGGGAGTTTGCAACAACGGCGGGTCAATCAGGCGGATCGGTTGCGACAGCAGTGGTTCCGAACCTCTGACAGACTGCCCGATCGGTCTTGGCAGAGACGCGTTTTGAGAGGCCCTCGTGAGCGTCGATGGTGCGGGCGCTGCCGCCAGCGGGCGAGCGATCGGCAAGGTGAGCGCCGGCTGCGGTTCGTACTCCTCCTGCGACTCCCCTCCGGTAGAAGCCGAAGTCACCAGCCGCGTGTCAGAAATCGAAGCCTTGCCAGGAGAAGCCTTGCCAGGAATCGGGCCGGCGGCGCGTTCGTGGGTCGCCGTTTGTCCGTAGCGACGCGTATCCCACCCGGCGGCGGTGTTAACGTTCGATCGATTCGGGGCACATGTCTGCTGCGTCGTATCGCCCGCGCGAATTGCGGTCTGGGCGCGCCTGCTGGTGCAGCCGGCAGCGCCTGCCAGCAGCAGGGCGCCGGCAAACATCAGTGGAATTCGTTTCGTTCGCGGGAATTTCACAGGTTTTTGCCCGCAGTCATGACGAGGAGATCGAACACGTCCCAAGAGTCGGGGCAGAACGACGACGCACAATCGACTGCCGAATGATGAATCGGCCGCAACCAAACGAGCGGTTCGGTTGATCCCACCACTTCGGCCGGATTCGAGTCGAATCCTGCCGGTTGCGCGAATGCCGCCGATCGAAGCTGATCGATCGCAAGCGCCGGTTTGTCAAGATGTTCCAGATGTGGCGCCGGAAGCGAATATACGGAACGATCGCAAGATGACGGAACCGTCACAATCGACAGGTTGGGGAAACGAATCCTGCCGCCTCACGTCAGGTGTGGCCCGGTAAACAGCACGCTCTGCATGAGGCACAATCGACAGGAATTGCAATGGTCGTCTTCGGCTGTCGAGAATTTCCCGAATCGCAATCGTCGATTGCAGCTTTCATTTTTTGCCAGTTCCGGAAAAGATTTCCCCGACAATCAAAGTCGCAGTTGATAGAATCAACGTGCCCGTGGAACCTGATATGATGGAAGAAATTTTTGACGTTGTCGATGAGCTTGACCGGGTTGTCGGACAGGCCCCGCGGTCGGTCGTTCACGAACAAAAACTTCTGCATCGGGCCGTCCATATTTTCGTTTTCAACTCTCAGGGCGAATTGCTGTTGCAGAAACGGTCGGCCCTTAAGGATGAATATCCGTTGTGTTACACTTCGTCGGCCTCGGGACATCTGGGTGCGGGTGAATCCTACGATATGGCGGCGCCGCGCGAACTCGAAGAAGAACTGGGCCTCACGGGGCCTCTCGAATGGCTGGCGAAATTTCAGGCCGGTCCACAGACGTCACATGAACACACCGGGCTATTCCGCACCACCACCGACACACCGCCGCACATCGATACGCGAGAGGTCGACGAGGTCGCATTTCATTCGCTCGACGAAATTGCCACGATGATCGCCAGATCGCCGCAACTGTTCTCGCCCTGCTTCGTGACACTGTTTGAATGGTACCACACAAAAACATCAACCTGACGAGATCTCATGTCGAGCCTCCTTCCGCATCGCTTCCTGTTTCGTTACTCGCTTCCCATTCGGTATGAACGCAAGTTGCCGCGGTCGGGAAAAAAACTGCTCGGCCTTTCGGACGACTTCGTTCTGGCTGATTTCGCCCCTCTCGACAAGGCCCGCTCGTTCGGCGAATTGCGCCTGGCATGGAACGAAGAGGGGGTGGGGGTTTCGGTTGAAATCAAAGGGAAGAATCAACCCCTGCGTTGCGATCTTCAGGCGCCCGAGAATTCTGACGGGTTGCGGGTCTTTATCGACACGCGGAACACGCAGAATATTCATCGGGCAAGTCGGTATTGTCAGCAGTTCTTTCTGCTTCCGACTGGAGGCGGCCCGAGCGGGACGGAGCCTTGGGGAATGCAAGCGCCGATCTTACGCGCTCGCGAAGAGTCGCCACGGGCCAACATGGCCGATATTCGCCTCGCAGCGGCGGTGTCGAATTCGGGGTATTGCCTTGAGGCTTGGTTGCCGGCCAGCGTCCTTCACGGTTTCGACCCCGAAATTCAGCCGCGGCTGGGGTTTTACTATTCACTCCGCGACGCCGAATTGGGCGAGCAGTATCTCAGCGTCAGCTCCGAGTTTCCATTTTCGGTCGATCCCAGCCTGTGGAGCACACTGGAGCTTGTTCCTTGAACTTAAGGTTCATCACGACAATCTGTTTGGCCGAGCCGCGAGCGGTGGTGGGCAAAGGCCGCCCGAAAAAAATTAACCGCGTTCGAAATATTGAGGCATCGAAAAGTCTTTATGCCCCCGGTTCAGTGGCCGGCCGGGTCGTGTCTGATGCGATGCGGCGCGTCGCAGCATAAACAACAGTCAGTCCCACGCAGACTGCGATCGCACCTCCGGCAAGCCAGACGTACGAGAGATGCTTTTCCTGCGATATCCCGATTCCCAGCGCCATTAACTGCGGTTCATAAATGGCCACCAGGATCAAAAATCCATTGTGCAGGGTGTGCAGCAGAATGCCGGGAAGCAGGCTGCCCGTTCGCCATCGCACCCACCCCAGAACCAATCCCACAAACGTGCTCGAAACGAACCGTTCGCCTGCCAGCGGATTGGGTGTGATCAGATGAAACAGCCCGAAGACAAGTGCCGTTGAAAGAATCGTCGCGGCCGCAGAGGTGCGGGTTCGCAGTGCCGCGAAGAGAAATCCGCGAAAGAAAATCTCCTCGAAAACCGCCGGAGTGACGGCCATCGACAGCACCACCAGCGGGACGGGCAGCGTTCGCAGCTTATCGGCATAATGCTGCAAGGCCTCGACCAGTTTGGGAGTGAGCTCCACCTCCCGCCAGTTGTGGAGCAAAACGACAGTCTCGTGACTCAGCGTCCACAACGAGAATCCCAGAACGACGACGGCGAAAAAGACACTGAAGGGGGAATGCGGCAGGCGAAACGCCGGAGCGATCGGCACGCGTTGAAAATGGCATGCCGCCAGGGGAAAGCCACCGAACACTACCGCCGTCATTACCGCGCCCGTCACCTGCTGTGCGACGATGCTGTCGCCGGCACGACCCAGAAGATTAATGAGAAAAAAGTAGGTAGGAAACATGCCGGCCAGACATACGAAAGCTGCCGTGATGGTTGGCGCCCGTTGCGGCTCGCGCGGCCGGCGCAAGAGATCGGACCAGCCGCTGTGCGTGCTGTACAGCACCGACTCGGCGCCGAAAATGCGAGCTGCCAGGCCGATCGCCGCCGCTGCGTAGAGCAACGTTGAAGCGACCACGACCGTCGTGGCCGATGCGGTGGCCTTTAGCGCGAACAGATCGCGCCCGAGCAGCACGATGTTTGCCAGCGGTGTCACGAGCAGCAACCCCGAGAGCTCGACTTCTGGCATGAGACTGAGCATTCCCGGCGCCAGTGAAACGAGCATCAGCGGAATGAGATACGCCTGGGCTTCCTTAAAACTGCGGGCCGTACTCGTAATCACCAGGAGCACCGCCGAGAAGAACGCCGCAAACAACAACAGCAATCCGAAGACAGCGGCGATGACGCCGGGCGTAATTCCCGATTCGCCGAACAACTGCTTCCCCAGGCCGCTGACCATGATCGTGACCGTCATCGTCAGCAGGTTCGCCGCCGCCGTGAGCAGAGCCACTGACAAGACGGTGAAGTATTTGGCCAGCAGAACTCCGATGCGGGGAATGGGCGCGGCGATCAGCACCTCGAGCGTCCCGCGCTCGCGTTCGCCGGCCGTCAGGTCAATTGCCGGATACACCGCCCCTGTAACCGTCATCAGAATCAGGATGAAGGGCACGACCGCGGTTATTGACATGGTGCCCGAAACCGACGCGGCAGCGCCTCCCGAGTCGTCGATCGGTTTGCGGACTGTTCGCAGAGGAACGGCCCGTTGCGTGACTCCCAGACCGCGCAGCCGGCGTTCCAAAAACTTTGCATTCGCGGCAGCAAGGTATTTTTCGATAAAGGCGGCGGCATTGCGGCTGTTGGTCGACTGTGGCACAAAATGCAACTCGATGTCGACGGCCAGATCGCGATGCGGATCGGCATGAACATCGCCACGCGATTTCTCGGCGATGCGCAGGCCAACGTCGATGCTGTTTTCGCGCAGTCCCTCATCGAGTTCAGGAAGAATTCCTCCCAGACAGATCTCACGCTCGGTGCCGTCGGTTCGGGCTGCCTTCTCATCGTCGAAACTCGCGAGGTCGAGGCCGCCCATCATCAAAACATGCTTGAAATACGCAGCTTCAGGCACATCCTGAAAGCCGATGGTGTAGCGCGGCGTGCGGACCGTGCCGAGTTGCGACACGAAGAACTGGTTGAAGGCGATGCTCATGAGGGGGTACATGAGCAGCGGCATCAGCACCAGGGTGACGATCGTGCGCCGGTCGCGCAGAATTTCGCGAAGCTCTTTGAGCGCCAACCGCCCGAGACGCCGCAGTCGATCGTTCGAATTGGCGGAGCGAGATTCGGGCATGATCGAAGGTTGTCGAAAGACAAGAGAAAGTAATGGCTCATCATGCGCGAACGTCCAAATATGACCGATTGCTCGCCTGTTCACAAGTCTGGCGACCGACTACATTAGAAGGGGTATCTACTGGCTGTTTCTGGCAGGCAGAAGAAGAATCCGCCGTTCGTTCTGAAGCGTTTCGTCGCGTCGCACAACACCCCGGCTGCTGTCAAGCAGCGGGGGCGTATCAAGGAAGACATCAGGAATATCACATGGCTGAAGACTGGGATTTTTATCTGACCCGTATTGACGAGCACCCCGCATCGACCTTCGTCGATCTTGGCCAGGCCGAATCGGCGCCCGATGTGAGGCGCCCATGGCTGTTCCGCGTGTCGGTGCAGATGCAGGTCATCCGCGACGACGGCTTGAGCGACGATGAAGAGACTGAGACGTTGTACGCCATCGAAGACGAATTGTTTGCTCATATCGGGCCGGGACTGCGAGCCCGCTATGTGGGGCGCATCACTGCACGCGGACGACGCGACTATTTCTACTATGGTCAATCGGCCGAGGGGTTTAGCGACGCCGTCACGCGGGCCTTCGTCGCCTTTCCTCAATACGCGTTCGCGTGCGCCGACCAGAGCGATCCGGATTGGGAGATCTATTTCGACCTGCTGTATCCCGGCGGTCTCGACATGCAGACGATTCAGAATCGACGGGTCGTCGAAAAGCTCAGTTCCAGCGGCGATGACCTTTCGCAACCACGCGAGGTCGATCATTGGATGTACTTTCCCTCTGAGCACAGCCGCGATCAGTTCTTCGCTCAGGTAAAGGACGAGGGTTTCCGCTGCGAGACCTTTGCAGCCGACGAGCCCGACGCTGAGTTCGGTTTTGGAATGCGTCTGACGCGGAACGACCGGGTCGATCTCGATACGATCGACCCTCTGGCAATCGATCTGTTTCTGAGGGTCGAAACCTGCGGAGGCGAATACGACGGCTGGGGTTGCGCGGTCATCGGGGCGAGCGAGTGACACTGCAAGCCCGCATGGTTCATTCGGGCGGCAGCGCTATGTTCTGCCGCTCGCTCTGCGGGCGGGCCGCAGAAAGCAGTCGATAGGCTCGACCCGGGCGTGAGTCTGTATCGTCAGGCAATTACGCTCGGCGCCGCAACCCCCGCCAGATCGGAAAGGCGGTAATCGCGGCCACGAAAGCGATAAGTCCGTTTTTCGTGGTCGCGCCCCTGCAGGTCGAGTTGTTGGCGCTGCAGTTCGACGCTGCAACCCGACCCTATTCATTCGCCGAAGATCCTGGACACGCCCAATTTATTGAGGTATCGGCCGGTTCCGCAGGGGAAGTGCGGGACGCACTTGGCGGCACGCAGCCCGTGCAAGATGCGTCTGTCCGCGGCACGGGCCGAGATTTCATCGGCTCAGACTGCTCGAACGGGCTAAGACAGCCCTGGCGCGGCGTGGCGTTTCGTGGGTTTCTTTTCATCTAGACTCATTTTTCGACATCGGCTATCTTTCGCGCCGCTTTGACGGGGAATTTCTCCCCATTTGACAGAGGAAGGAGCCTCGTATGTTGCCCAGGATTTCGATGGTGGTTCTCAGCGGACTTCTGGTGTGGTTCAGCGGTTGCGGCATGAAGCGCGACGAGCAACCCGAGGTCAAGGCCACGAAACCGGTCGGAGGGGTTGGCGTCGTCGATCTCGATGTGGTCGCCAAACGCCTGGGCCGCGATATTGAAATGAACAACCGGGTCGAAGAACGCATGGCATCGCTCAACAGCAAGCTCGCGACGCTGCAGGGGTCGCTGCGGCGGCTCTACGAAGAAAAACGCGACAAATTCGGCGAAGACGCCACCGCAGAACAGATGAAAGAATTGGATGCGACGAAGGACAAGATGGATGCCCAGTTGCTCGACGTCAAACGCAAGGCCGGACTCGAATTGAACAATTATCGCCAGGCACTTGTCGATCAATTCCGCGAGCAGGCCAAGCCTGTGCTGCGTGATGTGGCCGCCGCGCGGGGCCTCAGCATCGTGATCCCCAAGAATAACGCCTTGCTGCTGAGCATCGACCCGGCCGCGGAAATCACCGACGAGGTTGCCTCGAAGATGCCCGCTTCGACGGCGACCGATGATTCGGAAGCCGCCCCTGCCCCGCCGAAGGTCAAAAAACCGGACGCCGAGACTTCGGCCCGATAGATGACTCGCGGTAGATGGTGAAGTGTCGGTCGCTCGAGTGTGGGTCTCAAGGCGATAGATACGTGCGGCCAGTGGTCTGCCTGAATGCGCGCCAACGAGCGACGTGGTTACCTACCGCCTGCCCGACGCTTCGCGTAGACTGAAATACATGGCGCAGACACCTGAAACTCCGTCAGATCCTCCTTTCGGCGTACCGGCTTCGGGAAGCGGCGGTACGCGTCCGTCCGGTGGCAAGCGGGTACGCAAGACTGCGAAAACACGCGCTGCGGTCGCGATCGAAGACCAGCCGCCGGAGGGTGACCCGCTAGTCGAGCTCCTCAAAGAAGGGGCCAAAGCCGCCGGACCGGGGTTCGCCGTTAGTTTCGGTTTGCATGTCGTTGTGCTCGTGGCCCTGGCGTTTGTCGTGCTGCGGCACGAAAGGCCGAAAGAGATTCTGACGACGCTCAGCAGTTTCAACTACAACGACGTCGGCCCGGGAAAGAAGCGCAAGGCGATGGTCGCGGTGCAGCTTGACCCGGTCACGATTGAGCCTGCCAAGACGGACCAGGGGAGTCGCACTCAAAACAAGAGCGTGAAACCAGTCGGCGAACCGGCGGCCATCGTCCAGAAGCCCTCAGAAGTCAATGTCGCGGGTGCCTTGGCGGCGCGAGGCACCGCAGGCGGCGGTGGAGGTGGAGCGGGGGGACACGCGGGGCTAGCCGGCCAGGGAGGAACCGAGAAAAGCGAATCGGCAGTTTCGCTGGGGCTGGCGTGGTTGTCGCGGCAGCAGCGCCCAGACGGACATTGGGAATTGCATCAGGGTTATGCCGATGCCGGACAGATTCGCACAAATTCAGGCGCTACGGCACTGGCTCTACTCGCGTTCCTTGGCGCCGGGCACACGCACCGCGAAGGGCCCTATCACGAGAAGGTCGGCAAAGCCCTCCAGTGGCTCCTCGGAGTGCAAAAAAAGCTGGGCTCACTCAAAGGAGACTTCTACGACTACGATCGCGAAGGCGACGCTGCGTCGTTTTACGCCCACGGCCAGGCCACGATTGCATTGTGCGAGGCCTACGCGCTGACCCGCGACGAAGAACTCTTGCAGCCGATTCGCGATGCGCTGGCGTTCATTGGCGAAGCCCAGCACCCCGTTTCGGGCGGGTGGAAATACCGGCGGCACAGCATCGGAGACCTGTCGGTCTTCGGCTGGCAGATCATGGCGCT
>JAYTRB010000416.1:0-3519 GCA_043746425.1 Planctomycetia bacterium | reverse complement strand
GCGCTTACCAGCAGCAGCAACTGAAAGGCAATGAAGGCAACCCGGCCCAATGAATTCTTGATCGCCTCATCACTCTGGGCTTCGGTCATGATGACGATTCCAGCCAGCGGCAGGCCCGCAGCCGTCAGCCACCCCAGGTTTCGTCGAATCAAGTCGAGAACAGGGCCGGGCCAGCCGAGGTGTGCTTCGCCCATGCCGTGCGTACGGCACAAATGCCGGGTGAAGTTGACTGTCGCGAGAAGTAATGCACTTCCCTCGAGCCCGCGCGCCAATGCCGTCAGGAAGTCTGACCCGCCTGCCAGGCGCCCCAGCCGCCAGCCGGCCAGCCACAGGGCTGTTGGCCAGATTGCCGAAAGCGCCAACGTCGCCATCAGCGACAGCGCCGTGGGCCAGACGGATGTGGCCTGATGGTGGGCGGCGTCTCGTCCCGCTTTCCGCAACAGTCTTCGCCACAGGCGCGGTGACAGGGCCAGCGTCGCGAAAACAGTCAGCACCGACAGCCAGTCGAGGGGACGTTTCCGGACGTCGGCCATGTAAGTCGGCACGACTGCCGACCATTCTTTGCGGGCGAGCAGCCAGCGGCAGGCATCGCGCAAATCGGAGACGTCCTGGGCTCGTGGCAATTCCGCGCTGCGGATCCATAGAATGTATTCGCGAGTGAGGTTCGAGAACTCTCGGGCCTCGACGACCAGCTCCGATTCCTTCGTGTCCAGTTCGACGAGCAATTCGATATAGCTGTTGGTGTCGGCAATCAGCGCATCGAGGGTTTCAGACGTGGTTTCGAGGGTCTGACGGATCTCGGCCAGCGCTGGCTGTTTTAATTTTCGTGCCTTGAGTGTCTCGGCGAGGATCTCGCGAGCCCGTTCGTCGATGTTCGCCAGTTCTGCACGCTGGTCTTCGAGGTCGATGACTTGCAGGCTGAGCTTTGAGATTTCGGATTTCCGCTCGTCGATGAACCGCAGATGTTCGGTCACGTCGGGAATCGATTCGCGCTGCTTCCGCAGCAGAACGCCAATTGACTCGGTCAGCCCCAGTCGCTCGACCCGTTCGTTCACGCGTTTGTACAGATCGGCGAGAACTTTGAGTTGCTTTTCCAGAGCCGACTGCGAACGGGTCGCAATCTCGATGCGCGTGACCAGCTCTTGCCGGCGGTCTGTCAGGGCGGCATTTTCTTCGGCCAGCCGACGGATTGCCGGATGGGCATGCCGGGCCAGTTCGCGGGCCGATTGTCCCTGTTCGGCGGCGTCTCGTTCGCGGCGCGCGTTGACGGCCTTTCGCCAGGCTCTGATGTGCTCTTCGGCGCGCTCAGTGAACACCACGGCGTGGTCGCGCCTGGTCTCGATCAGATCGACAGTTAACTCGTAGTGCCGCAACTCGGCTTCATAGACCGCAAGCTCATGTTCGAGGGCGCGGCGGCGGGCGGTAATCAGGATCCGCTCGGCGACGACCGTCGGATCGAACGCTTTAGCGGCGGGGAGGCTCGCCTCTGGCTGACGAGCAAGCTCCTCAAGCTGATTGCGGAGAGATGCCAGCAGACCGGGAATTTCCTTCCGGCGGTCGGCGCGCCGCGCGGGTTCACTTTCAAATTCGGCCAGCTCCTTTTGCAATGCTTCGTATTTCTTTTCCGCGTCTGCCAATGCCACCTGCATTTCGACGAGGCTCATCGCGGGGGAATCCGGGCGCAGAATATCGCCCGGCGGATCTTTCAATTCGGCCTTCAACCGCTCCAGTTCCTGCGGCGCTTCTTCGGTTTTTTTGCGAAGGTCTTCGGCTGTCGCCTGATGTTCGTCGGCAGTCTTCAGGTGCTCGAGCGCAGCGGTGTATTTCTCAATGAGGCCCTTACGCACCGTTTCGTCGAGGTTCGTGGCGCGTTCGACCTGCTGCAACCGCTTTTGGATCGCCGCGGCCGTCAGCTCGACATTTCCTGTGCGGGCCAGCGCATCGACCTGAGCCGCATTCTGCCGCGCGGGTTGAGGAAAGGCCGAGGCGGCCTCGGCCAAACAGAAGACAAGCGCCACAAATCCGCGAAACCGAAACATTTTGAGCATCCCTGACATCATCAACAGGCAGGCGCATCCATGCGTCCGGCCAAGCGGTGGCTAGTTACCACTTTTGCCCATTCTGTGCAATGTCTTGAGAAGGCTGAACTCGATCGACCGCCACGGACAGACACACCGCTGCCATGCCCGACAACTGCCAGGAATTCCTGCGGGCCTCGCCCGCGACACGTTCGAGACGCGATTCAGGGACAGTGCCGATCGCGGTCATGGAGGGCTTTGAAAGGCCCGGCGTGTGGCCTGACGACAGCCCGCGTCACGCCTTCGCCGGCCCGCGGCCCGTCTTGAGTGGCAACTCAAGTGTAAAAGTGGCCCCTTGACCGCTCCCCTCGCTTTTGACCGACAGCGCACCCCCCATTTCCCGCGCCAGATTTGCCGCACTGTGCAACCCGAACCCGTGTCCGTCCTTGCGCGTCGTGAAGCCATGCGAAAAGATGCGTGTCAGGCTCTCAGGCGGAATGCCCACGCCGGTGTCGCTGACCTCTACGCAAACGCGCTCGTCGCCGGTGCGCAGGACGCGGACTTTAATCTGCCGCACCGGCTTTTCGGCCGCGACGATCGCGTACTTCGCATTGCTGATGAGATTGACGAGAATCTGCAGAACTTTCTGCTTCTCGGTCAAGAGGGGGGGCAGCTCTTCGTATTCGCGGATGATCTCGATTCTGTGCCGCGCGACCGACTCTGAATTGATGCGCAGGGCGTCATCGACCAGCCCGGCCAGCAAGAGTTGCTCGGTTATTCCCGAAACGCCGGCATACGACTGCTGCAGGGTGACGATTCCTTTAATGTGTTCGATGTTTTCTGAAAGACTCTTAATTTCGGAGACAAACAGCGCTTCGTCGGCTGACATCTTCTGGCTCAGCTGGATCAAAAACCGCGGCAAATGCTTTCCTCTTGAATCACTCGAAATGAACGTGCCGGCGTCGGTAATGTGCTGGCTCAATAGTTCGGCCACCTTCTTCAGATCGCCCACACCCGATCGCTTCAATTTGTCGCGAATTAACGCGGCTGACACATTGACGCTGTTGAGCACATTACCGACATTGTGCAGCACGCTGGTGGCAATCTGGGCCATTCCCGCGCGCCGCGCTGCATCAAGGTGCTCTGACTGAAGTTCTCGCAATTCTTCTTCAGCCCGTTTACGCTCGGCCACCTCATGGCTGAGAATGTCGTTGGCCTCAGAGAGGCGGGCGGTGCGGTCTTGCACGCGGACCTCAAGTTCATCGTGCGAGCGTTTCAAATCGGCTTCTCCCTCCTCGATGCGCTCGAGCATGCGATTGAACGCTGTATAGAGCGAGCCGATTTCATCGTTCGCCACGCGCTTGACGCGAATTGAAAAATCGCGGTTCCGGGAAATGTGCTCGGCCGTCGTTGCCAGCGTCGTAATCGGCACCGACACAAACTTCTGGAGCCATGACGAGAACACGAACGACAGTGCCAGCGACACTGCCAGAACGACGAG
>JAYTRB010000415.1:0-5933 GCA_043746425.1 Planctomycetia bacterium | reverse complement strand
AGGCTTCGCGCCACCTTTGAGTCGCTGATCAGTGATGTCGATCGTTCTGATGGAGCGCGTCATCAAGCGTGGTTATGATTCGATCCAGATGGCTCGCGGTCAATTCGGGATACAACGGCAAACTCAGACATTCGTCGCCCCATGCCTCTGACTCAGGGTACGCAACTCCCGCGGAAGTCAAATGCCGGTAGGCGCCAAGTTTATGCACCGGGAACGGATAGTGGATCGCCGCCTGTATTCCCTGCTTATTCAAAAACGACAAGACTTGATCGCGATGCGGAACTCGAATGACGAATAAATGGTGCGCGCTCGCGCTGTTGGAATGCAATTTCAAATGTCGCAATCCGAGTCTTTCGGGAATTCGCTCGCGATAGTACGCGGCGTGCCGCGCACGAGCTTCGTTCCAATCAGGCAAATGCCGCAGCTTGACTCGTAGAACCGCCGCCTGGAGTGCGTCGAGGCGACTGTTGAGCCCCGGTTCGTCATGGTGGTACTTCTTTCGCGATCCCCAGTTGCGCAATAGACGAAGTCGATCGGCAATGTCGTCGCGATCGGTCGTGATTGCACCGCCATCGCCATAGGCGCCTAGGTTCTTGCCGGGATAGAAACTGAATGCCGCGGCGGCCCCAAAAGCGCCGGCCGAACGTCCGTCAGACCGTGCGCCGTGCGCCTGGGCGGCGTCTTCGAAAACGAGCAAATTCCGGGAGCGGCCGATATCGGCGATGGCCTGCATGTTTGCACACTGGCCATAAAGATGCACGGGAATGATTGCCTTGGTACGCGAGGAAATGGCCCGCTCGATAAGGGCCGGGTTGAGCAGGGCATCGTCGCGTCCGACATCAACCAGGACCGGCGTTGCACCAGCCAGTGTCACACCGAGCGCTGTGGCCACGAACGTAAACGCTGGTACGATGACTTCGTCGCCCGGGCCGATTCCGAACGCCCGCAACATCAAATGCAGCGCGTCGGTACCACTGGCGACGCCGACACAGTGTCGCGCCCCCACAAAGTGCGCGAACTCCTTCTCGAAGGCTTCGACTTCGGGGCCCAGGATGAAATAGCAGCTTTCAAGCAGTCGCGAAATCGCTTCATTCACTTCAGAGCGAATCGACGCATACTGGGCATGAAGGTCGACGAGTGGGATGTCAGCCGGGGTCATTGGGTCATTTACCTTAATGATTTCTGGAGTGTGTCGAACATGTTGGAGTCTGGGTGTGCCGGACATTGCCGGGAAGGCTTTCGATCGCTCATCGCGAATCGCCTGCCGGCCCGCTGGCCGCCTTCAATGGCCGGGGAGTGCCGATTTGCGACAATCGGCCCGCATGCGACATGGAAGTGTCTGCCGCCTCAAGTGATCGCAATACTGACAGGCCGCCAGCGGCATCGTTGACCGGGGTGGCGCGCCCCAGAATGCATTCGACGAAATGTTTGCATTCTTCTGCGAGGGGCTCTTGTCCGGCAACGAAGGGAATCACCACATCGCCGTTATGAATTTGCATTCGAAACGCGCCGAAGCTGTCGGTGTAAGACATGCCGTCGTCGACATCGACCGATTTATTATAGATCCGCACCGGTTCAGTGAGATCCATATCGTTCCAGACAACCATTCGCTTTTCGCCGACGATCGTAATCTCGCGCACTTTTTTCGGATTCAGCCAACTGGCATGAACGTGCGCCAGGACGCCATGGGGATAGCGATATGTCGCTACCACCATGTCTTCGACTTCCCGATTGAGAAACGCGGCTCCCTGGGCCGAGACTTCATCAGGGGAAGAACCCAGCCAGTAATCGAAGATGCTCAGATCGTGGGCGGCCAGATCCCACAGAGCGTTGACATCGTAGCGAATCGGTCCGAGGTTCGTGCGGGTCGCGTAGAGATAGCGAATCTGACCCAGTTCGCCTGCGTCAAGCATCTTTTTGACAGCGCGGACGCCATTGTTGAACAGAAAGACGTGCCCCACGCAGAGCAGGCGGTTGTTGGCCGCGGCGATTTCGATCAAGCGTTCGGCTTCTGTACTTGAGGCGCACAAAGGCTTTTCGACGAGCACATGTTTGCCGCTTTCGAGGGCTTTTTTACACATTTCAAAATGGGTCGAGACGGGAGTCGCAATGACCACCGCCGCAGCCCCCGGATCGAGCAACGCCTCATCGGCAGAAGTCGTGCACCGCCCGATTCCCCGAATGCGCAACCGCACCATGTCGAGGCGCGCCGTCGACAGGTCACTGACGATTCCCACGTCGACCTCTGGATTGCTTGACAGATTGCGGATCAGATTGGGCCCCCAGTGGCCGGCCCCAATGCAATTAATGCGAACCATAATTTTCACCGTTCGTTAATGTCTCGATCGGATTTCGGCGCAGCTATTTGCGCAGCCCGACCCCGAGGTAGATGACCGGACGGAGGATATCCCACCAATCCAGTACGGGACGCATCTTTGTGTTTCCGAGTCGTTTTGGCGGATAGATCTTGGTGCAGGGAACCTCCACATGGCGGTAGCCCAGGCGAATCAGTTTGAACAATAAATAGACTTCCAGTGCGTATCCATCCAGCCAGGTTTGCGACAGTTTGAGTCGCTGATCGTCCAGCGCAGTCAACCGCACGGCACGAAAGCCGTTGGTCGATTCGGTCAACTGCTTTCTCAAAAAAAGGCTCATCAGCCAGGGATGTACACGCGTGGCCAGTTTGCGATAGGCCGGCATATCTCCGCCATATCCCCCGCCTTTGAGAAACCGCGAACCGATTACCAGATCGGCTTTGTCGCCAGCGATAGGGTCGAGCAACAGCGGAATCTCAGAGGGGTCGTCCTTGTTATTGCCGGCGAGAATGACAGCGACGTCAAACTGGTGTTCCCGAGCATAAGCGAGTCCCGCGCGAAGAGCGAAACCGACTCCGCATGTCTTCCCCAGGGAAATGACGTTCGCCCCGGCGTTGCGTGCCGTCTTCGCAGATTCGTCGGTAGATCCGTCGTCGACGACTAGAATTTCGTCGACAACGTCTCGCGGGACGCGGCGCACAACGGCCTCGATCTTTTGCTGTTCATTCCAGACTGGCGCAATCGAGATGATTTTTAGGTTTTTGTACATGAGCCGTATTGAACATTCGGACGGTAATAAAGAGAACTACGAACTCGCGTCGACCGGTAAGGCCGGCAGCGAGGGAAACGACAGATTGCACTCTCTGCAGTGATGCGCCTCATCGAGGCGTTCACCGCAGACGCAGACGTAGCCCCGCGGACGCGCGGGGTTGCCGACCACGAGTGCGTGATCGGCAACGTCGCGGGTGACGACGCTGCCTGCTCCAATCATCGCAAACTTTCCAATGACGACACCGGGCAAAACGATCGCACCGGCGCCCAGCGACGCGCCGCGACCCACCTTTGTCTGACGAAGCCAGTTTGCGGTAGCCGCATATCGTCGTGCAACTTCGGGCATGCGTGGGCTTCGCGGCGCGGAATCGTTTGTAAAGATGACGCCGGGGCCGATGAAGACGTCGTCTTCGATGTCGACCCCATTCCAGACCATAACCCCGTTCTTTACGGTGACGCGATTTCCGATTTGCGCACCGGTTTCTATAAATACTCCCTCTCCGAGATTACAGTCGGCGCCGACGGTGGCGCCTGCCATCACGTGGGCAAACGCCCAGATGCGCGTTCCCGTGCCAATGTCATCGGAATCGCACACCGCCAGCGGATGCTTGAAAGGCAGGTTCATTGTGCTTTCGGCCTTTCTGTCGCTCTGGCGACCAGGAAATCAGGATCGCACTGCAGTTCGGTCAGCAGAGTGTTGCACATGACCCGACTGTCGACAAGCAAGCACGCCGCAGCGCCGATTTTTCGCCGGGCCAGTGCACCGGCTTCGGCAAGCCGCGGCTCCATCTCATTGAAGCGGCGCGGAATGCGGTCGCGGTGCCGTCGCACTTCGCGTTGCAGCACCTGTCCATGTCGATCGATCAATTCGTACGTCTCGGATTCGTCGCGCAGCAGATACGGAACCTCAGCCATTGCTTCGAGTGTATGAAACGCTGTGTTGCGATCGAGCCGGCAGCCGAGGAACAGTATCTGGCCAGCTGACTCGATCAGTCTGGCATAGGGTGTTCCTGCGCCACACGGCGTGGAAGAATTTTCGTGCCCTTCCACGAGCCAGGCTGCTTGGGGGCCGCGTGCGGCCACCGAATGGGTAGGATGCAGGCTACGGATAACGTCTGGCAGGTTCCGAAAGACTTCAGTGATTGTACCGACGCAACTGGGAGTGGTTCGAACGTCAATTTGGCGAAGCCCCTTTGAGGTCCATTCCCATGTGTGGGTTGGCAACACCAGTGTTCCATTAAGGCCGACGGCCTTCTGGAGTGCAGAAATCACGGTAAGAGCGCCACCCGGAACAAATCCAAGGGCCTTTAGCGAACTATGCACGAGCAATACACCCCCCTCGCGAACGCCCAGCGACTGCGCGCCGCTGGTCAACCGCTCAGCCGTCATCCACGGCCCGCGGGTCATGGAAAGGAGTAGCTTCGTGTTGCGTTTGAATTGTTGCAGGAAGTGACGGGCCATGTGAGTTAACGATTCCAGATGCGCCGGTATCGATGCGCCCGAATCGATTTACAACGTGGTACTGCTCGTTTGCCGGCGCGAGCTTCCAATGAAGCGTAATATGACAATTTAATCACGGTGCGGCGGTTGCACTGTACTCGATTAGCGGGTCGAGACAAGGAGTGGCGATTCGCGGGCCGCCCGCGGGCTTTGCGGATGGCTGGCCGCCACGTCGACGATCTTCTGAATGGCGCTTGCAATCGCTTCTACGTGCAACTCGCTGACGCGACTGCTCCAGGGGAGATGGATTTGTCTGCGTTCAAACTCCTGATAACCGGGATAGTCTTCAATCTGCGGCGTATGAAAGTTGACGAGACTGAACGGATAATGACTGTTTCCGAAGGTTTTCTGCTCCCGGATCACTGCTTCCTCAAACAACGGTCGTGGCAGGTAGTGGCGCTGACAACGCACCCCTTCTGCCAACAGGGCCCCGGCAAATTCATATGCCGACAGGCCGAGTTTGCCTTCGTCGACGGCGAAGTTGAATCGCCACCATGCAGGATTGACGCCATCCATTGAAGGCAGTGTCAGCCCCGTGATATTCTGGAGTTTTCGCAGGAGCTGGCCCGCTGCGCGGCGTCGAGACTCCATCAATCCCGGCAGACGTTGCAATTGCGCCAGGGCGACAGTGGCCTGCAATTCGGTCATCCGGTAATTCAGACCGAGGAACTCATGTGACCGCAACTCGGATTTTCGATTCCAGGCTTTGTCGACGAATAGACTCGCACGGTGAGCATATTGCAGGTCATTGACGAGCGTCACGCCGCCGTCTCCACAGGTGATCTGCTTACTTTGCTGCAAGCTCAGGCAGCCCAGCGCGCCAAACGTGCCGACTTTGCGCCCGTGGTATTCGGCAAAATGTGCCTGGGCACAATCTTCAATCAAAGGAATGCCATGCCGTTGACACAGTTCAGCGACTGGCCCCGGGTCGGCCGGCCGGCCGAACAAATGCACCAGAATGACCGCACGCGTCCGAGGGGTGATGCGTGCGGCAATCGTTTCGACGGTGCAATTCCCCGTGAGCGCATCGATATCGGCAAAGCTGGGGATGCAGCCGCTCCACAAGATCGGAATGATCGTTCCCATGTCGGTCAGGGGAGTGGTTATGACCTCAGTGCCCGGCTCAGGATTGATGGCCGCCAGGGCGACATGCAACGCGGCCGTCCCCGAAGTCGAGGCCACCGCACGGGGGCTGCCATAGGCCTTCGCGAACGCTGATTCCAAGGTTGATACCTGGGTGCCCCCGAGGCAGTTCATGGCCCCTGACAGCACGACTTTGGTGAGGCCGGCCAGCTCCGGCAATCCTGTATGCGGCCTTGTCGAAAACCAGTTCGTTACACTACGCTT
>JAYTRB010000414.1:0-9628 GCA_043746425.1 Planctomycetia bacterium | reverse complement strand
ACAGGGCCAGCGCGTATCAATCTCGTTTAATAGTCAGGACTTCCGTTAGAAAATCGGTATTGAGCATACAGCGAATCATCTTGCCGCGAATGCTGTCCTTGATGGGATGACGCTTGAGGATGCTGACGGCGAAGCGCCTCAGCCAACTCAGATTGTTGCCCAGCGTGCGCTCTCGGGTGCGGCTTTCGTCTTCTCGAAACGTCACATCCAGCACCCAATGCATGGACTCGATGCCCCAATGTCCGCGGACGGCCTCACTAAAGCGCTTGCCGCTGATGTAGCGGCCGAGAATGTAGTACCGCACTTCGTGGGTTTCGGTCCCGTCGGCATGTTGTGTAATCCGTAGCGAGTAGCCGATCGCCTTGATCCACGGCCACTCCTTCTTGAGCGGGAAGTTGGGGGGGATCTTGGTCACAAAGTACGTTCGCTCATCGATTCGACCATGACCCACAGCACTCGTTTCATAATACCGATATTTGAGATCCTCCCAGTCGCGCTCGATGCACTCCTCAAGGTAAGTCACGACGGCCTCTCGCAGCTTCGGCTGGTTGTCTTTGAGGGCGATTACGAAAACCCCGCCACCGGCGGCGATATCGCGCGCGATCTCTTTCTGGCAGCCCATCGCATCAATCGTGATCACTGCGTTCGTCAGTTCGATCTGCTTCAGAAGCTCGGGAATTGCCGTGATTTCGTTCGATTTGGCTTCCGTGGCGACCTGCCCCAGAGCAATCCCCTCTTCGCTCGCCCAGGCGCTCACCAGATGCAGTGCCCCCAAGCTTTTCGAGGCATCGTGCGACCGCCTGCATGTTTTGCCGTCAACGGCAATCAATCGCGGACCGCCCCCCTCCGCCGCGAGGGCGCAGGAGTTCCAATTCTGAAAACACTCCTGAAACGCCTCGGGCTTGAGGGCCATCAACAGGCGACGGATGCAATCTCGCGAGGGGATCCCGTTGGGAAGTGCGAGCCAAGACTGCAGCCATTCCGAGCGATTGATCGCCCAGCGGTGAATGCCCGTTGGGCCATCACATCCACAAATCATGCCGCACACGGCGATGACTATAATGTCCACCAGAAGATGCTTACGATTGCGGGCGTGTCGAGGATCCGACAGCGACTCGAAATACGCTCCGATTGACTCCACGTTTACCAACTGAGTTGCCATACCGCACATCCTTGCCGAGGGTGGCCGTCCTCCCTGTGCAACCGGCGGTCGCGCTCTTCGAGAAGTACCGTTCCCCCAACTTACATGTACCACATCATCAGCAATAGCGCCAGTCTTCCTATATTACCCATTTATGCGCGCTGGCCCTGTCGGCGATATCGCCCGCACCGCCCGCAAATTTCGCCTTGGGCTCGTGCTCGCAACCCCGGACATTGCCAGTTTGAAGAAGGGTGAAGTGGATCTTGCCCCCGAACTTCTTAGTGTCATGAACACCGTCATCTCCTTCCGCATGACCTGGCCTGACGACGTGAAAACGATCGCCGAATTCCTCTACGCCCAAAACATCGATTTCACGCGGTTAGTGCACGAAGTAGAGCGCCGAGCCGGCCCGATCTGGATCCCCGTCGACGAATGGTCCGAATCGTACAACCGGCAAACGGCGACCGGACGGACCAGCGGTTCCACACTATCCAACGGCCAGAGCAGTCAAGAGACGAGTTCTCGGGGCACGCAACAAAACGGCACATCATCATTTGATCCCTCTGGGCAAATACGCGGAACGGCGCGGGGCACGGGCGTCGTCGATGGGCACGCGACAGCCAAAGGGCGGACACAGGCCACAACGGAACAAAATGGCCGCTCCGATACAGAAACGGAGGGTTCAGGCATCACGATCAGTCACAAGCTCGTGCACCTTGAAAGGATCGTGCGCGAGATTCAGAAGACCGGCGTGTTGGAGAAGGCGGTCTCTGACCAACTCGCTCGGTTTACTCAGCAGATTTCCGGCCAATCCAACCGACGAGCGACGGTCCGAGTCCGGGAAGGCAAGGCGGTCATCATCGAGACGGTCGAGGTGAAAGATCCGTTCTGCAGTGCCGAGGCGAACGCCAAGGCCGTCGATTGGATCAAGCGCGAGCTGTATCAGGCCCACGATTATTACTTCACGCCCACCCTCGATACGGCCAGCGACGACGAGCGACTGGCCGATTTTCTCGCTGGATCAAAGGCAAATAACACCTCAGCAACTCATCGCTCCCGGAACGGCTCGCAGGCCACAGACTGTTCCCGCGATTCCGGAGATGCGCACCCACACGGATCGAATGGCTCCCTACCAAATGAGACGCAGAGTTCTGGGGAAACGCCTTTCATCTAAGGTTTTCAGGAACAACACTTGACAAGCGATCCACCCACGGTTCTAATCGGCAGAATCACTGCATTAAATGTAGTGCCTCCGGCGACGGCCGCTGCAGACGAAGCCCAACGGGCTTTGCAGCACGGCTGCCTGGTTGTAGTGACATCCCCTCGCGGGATCATGACATGCCGAGAACCCTGGACTTTCAGGGTGCCTCGGCACGTTTTGTTTCCCCCCCCGAAGGTGAGGCGATGATCACTCAACGCGATATCCAAATTCTCTTCGCACTCGTCATGTACTACGTGCTGAATCGCCCGCAGATTCAGGCGCTGGTCTTTCCAGACGATAAGAGCGGCCGGATCACGCGGCGGCGCCTGCAGATTCTGGTCGACCAGAATTTGATCAATCGCCAGAATCTCCTCTATTGCCATCCCTGCGCCGGTGCACCCGCGTCCGTCTACTACCCCTCCCGGAAGGGATGCGAGTTCCTTCACGATTACACCGGTGACGAGCGATATCTCCTCACACCAACCCAGCAGCCCATTCATCACCATTTACTCCATTGGCTCGCGGTCAGCGACACGCATATTCTTCTCAACCGGGCACTCGCCGGCCAGCAGGACGTGCAACTCACTGGCTTCATCAATGAGTGGGACGTCGTCAACAAAGATGAGGCATCACCGGAAAAGCGGTATCAGCTCTACACGCTCATTCGCGAAAATCCGCGATTGATCTGCGCACCCGATGCCGCGTTCCAGCTCGCGATGCAGGGATTCAAGAAGGTCTTTTACGTGGAAGAAGATCGGGCGACCTCCGGAGTCCAGCAAATCGCCTCCAGCAAAACGCTCGGTTATGCCGAGATGAGCAAAAAGTCCCTCCATCGTCGGCACTTTCCCGACTCGAACCTCGATGACTTCACCGTATTGATGATTACTCCGTCCCCAAAGCGCAGAGACAATCTTCGCAAAGCAATCCACGAAAAACCGGAGTCGAAATTGTGGTGGTTTGCCGCCACGACGGAACTCACCGCGGAATCGTTCTTGAATGGTTCCGTGTGGTACCCATGCGACGGTGAGCCGCGGTCGCTCATCAAAAAACCGACGCCTGCCGCCGTATCGGACAGCGCCTAGTGCAACCTTGAACATCGCGTCGACAGACACGAACATGAACAACAAACAAAACACACACATGGGGGCGCAGCTTGCCTCGGCGTCAGCCGAGTGCGAACCGAGCCGACAGCCAAGGTTCGCTGGGGTGCAGGGGCGCGGCCCTTGCCCTTCAGCCGTAGCGACCGATAGGGAGCGTCCGTGCTCCGCGAACCACAGTGAGCGGTTAAGCACGGGACGGCTGAAGGGCAAGGGGCCGAAGAGCCGTGCGATGAGAGCCCCTTGCACCCCCAAGCTGCTGGCGGGAAACAACATACAGAACAGCACACACAAACAGCCGTGTGTCCTATCCCGGATGGATTGCGGACAGATTTTGGTATACGCGACCGGACACCTTCGCCGGGCAACTTCGACTGCAATTGCGTCGCTAAAGATTCAAACGGCCCTGCGCGTCGATTTGTCATCGACCATTCACATCACGTTCGGCCCTATCACCACGACAGACCACTCAGGGTCGTGTCCGTCGTGGTGTTTCGGTGGCGGCTCTCAGAGCCGCCGATATTTTCGTTCCCCCTCTTTTTATGATCAAGACGATCGTACAGTCCTTTCTTCAGAAGCCGTCCGAAGTCCAAGTTCCTGTCACGCGGTGTGTGCGCGAGTTCACGAGCGGCAACCTGCGAGCGAGAATTCTGGAGGTCACCGATCCGATCGGATCAGTGACTCACTGGATCGATTTCGCATTCTGGCGTGGTGGTGCGACTTGGACGTCGCTCGGCCAATTGCGCACGACTCACGTCGCGATGCAGTTGGAACTCGCCCGACAGGCGTCGGACTTCTTGCAGCGCATGGATGTTCATTGAGAATGGCCGGGGCGTTCCCCCTGAGGACGCCCCAGTCCGTCCGCTCGTGCGGACCTTTTCGAAGCGGGCCGGCAATTCTACCCGGCTTCGCTTATTCATTTTCTTGCAGGCCGCCGAAACCAACCGTCACACCGCTACGACTTTTATCCGACTTCGAGTTGTCTCGTCATCAGAGACACAGGAGTGCTTCGTGCAGGTTTCTCTCTCGCCACGATTGCCGAGGCTTTCTGACGGCTGCTCGCAGGGGGGCAGTTTCGATGAAACCTCGATCGTTGAACGGAGCGACAACATGCACGACGCAATTTAGATCGTGTCCAGCCCGCGATCGTCGCGGGCCGGACGTTCCTATTTCTTTCACCCCTTTCACTATGACACAGTCGAAGGAGCCAGTCCTGGCTCACAATTCCACCAAGCCCGTGAAGACTTTTCGCCTTCGCGGCGTCTCGGTCAGCGTCTTCAAGAACCACGCGAAGACTGACGATCGAGATGTTTCGTTCCACAAAGTTTCCGTTCAACGGACATACCGTGACGGCGACGAGTGGAAGACGACGACCAGCTTCAGTCGTGATGATCTGCCCATCGCTCGCCTCCTCTTGGACCGGGCTTGGCAGTACATTCTCGACACCGAAACTGTGCGGAGTCGCGATACGGACGATGAATAGTTGAACGCCGGGAGCCGCCCTGCCGGCTCCCGCCATCCGAGTGGCACCGGGGCAGCGTCGTCTTGCGAGACGACCAGGCCGGTGCTCCGGAAGCGGAATTCCTCTCGTGTGGTACCCGAGTTGTCGGGTGCTTCGCATTCTTTTCTTTGTGCGGTCGAAACTGCACGCCCACTCAAGGAGTGGGGCTTTTTACCATTTTCCCATTTTCGAATATGGAGACTTCAACGACATCATCGGCACGCGACTCGTACGTCTTGGCATCTGGAGACAATTCCGTAGGCACGGAACGCTTCGGAGAGGTCATGCTTGCTCCCGCTGCTGTGGTGCGATGCTTCGGCAATGGAGGGCCGGGCGACGAGTTCAAAGTCACTCGCCAATGGATTTTTCGCAAAGGTGATTTGCTTTTCACTCTGTACGACTGGAAATCGACCGACCTCTATGAGCCGGGGCTCTTCACCCCTGAAGAGTTCTGGGATTGCGATGTGCCTGTCGATCTTCATATCGGAAGCAAAGCACCGGCGACCACTCTGGACGCGTCTGACTTTTCCGATTGGCTTTCGAAAATGACGTCGGAAGTCATGGAATAACAAAGTGCGACGAGTTTTTCGTCGCCCTCAACCGGTCGCTGTGTGGCGTCGTCCAAGTGGATGACCAGCCGGCGAACAATGGAGGAATCTTTTCTGTTGTGCGGGCATCCGATCTCTCGGATGCCTCGCATCTTTCTTCGTGCAGCCAGGTCGGCTGATTTCTATTTCTTTCCCCTCTATCACATGAACAGCAATTTGAAATATCCGCCGGAGAACCGTCCGCGAGCACCGAATGAGGCCGAGCTGCGGCAGCTCTGGGAGTGGCTGAAACTGATGGGCCACGACGTGAATTACTGCCTCGCAGAAGAGAATTGGTTTTGCGGTTTTTATATCGCCGTCTTCGATCATTACTGCACGGGCAGTCCCGGCTACGTCGGGAAAATCCTGTATCTGATCTGGGACGGGACGATGGACGCGTGCGACATCTTCGGGTGGAAGGGTGCGGACATGTTCCACTGCGCCCAGCATTCAGACGTGTGTGGAAGTGACTACGGAGAATGACGATGCTCGGGACCGGCAGCGACTTTACTACGGATTCGGGGGGAGCCGGTCCCCTCCCCTCGTTCGCGCGACAGGACAACAGAATTCTCGACTCATTCCCTCGTTACCAACTATGACCGTGAATCTGTTTGAGACATCCATGCCATCGAATCGTGCGTTGCCGCGTTCAGGGGCGCGACAGCGACCGCTTCGAGGCGTGGCTTTTCAGGTTGCGCGGCAACCGTTTTATCCTTTACCCTGTCAGTCTATGAGAGACGACCAGACACCGGCCACGAAGGCCGACATCACATCGCTGATGAGTTCCATCGGCAAACTCTATGAAGCCAACGAGCGTTGGAAAGACGAGATTCTCGTGTCAAACGAGCGTTGGAAGGAGGAATTGAAAGCGGATTTTCGTTTGGTGATCGAGGATCTTCGCCATGATTTTCTGGGGGCTCGGCGCGATAAAGTCGAATCCCTAGACGAGCGGACGCAAGGTCTCGACAAGCGAGTGACTCGGCTGGAGACCCGCGCCGGGTTTTGAGTTCAAGAAGTGTGACGGGGCCTGCTCCCTGACGGGCACCCGTGTGAATCGCTTCCCGTTGTGGAAGTGCGGCCCGGTATCGGTCGATGGCGTCGTCTTATCGTGAGATGACCAGTTCCCGATGACGGCCAGTATTGAATTCTTTTTTGTGACGCCCGCAATTCTACCGGTCGCGTCACTCCCTGTTTTGTTCGTGCCGTACGCGTCCGCCGTCGGAAGGGCGGCCCGGCGCGTTTCGATGCGAAGAGAGAGGAGCCGGCGAGCCGTGCGTGCGTCGTGTCGGCTGCCACAACCGGAAAGGCCTGGGACCAGGTTGGCCCTACTGAAAGGAGGACCGAGTGAAACTGAAGACCGTGATCGCGGCACAGCGGGAGGTCATCGATGCGCAGAACGTGCTCATCGAATGGTTACTCATCCAAGTACTTCACGAAAGGAGACGCGAACGTGTTGGTGACGATTGCGAGTTGCGGTGCGGGGAAATGCGTCTGGTGTCAGACGACGGGCGAAGGCGTGCAGGCGTCATTTAGGGATGGCCTGGCGGGGTTCGTCTGCCGCAGGGATTTCTGGGCGGCGCTCAAGGCAAGGTCAAAGAAGAAAGAGACGAGCAATGCTGCTGACACCGCGGCAACCGGCCGAAAGGCCTAACGCTCGCTGAATAAGTGAAGAGCTACGGCGCCCGGCGGACCGTCCCGATGATGGCCCGACGAGTGTTCGAGCCGTCGGAGGGAGCGTGAGTCGTGATCGGATACCGGCTCCGATTTTCAGGAAACCCATTCGGGCGGGACTGCCGGTCCCCTCCCCTATTCCATGCGAAAGGAAATGAAGTGCTAACGATCAGAGCAGTGAGTGACAAGCCGTGTTTTATCTGCGGAGGCAAGGAGAAGACGGCCGAGGTGTCGTTCTCGGACAAGACGTTCCGAGGGGTGCTGTGCATGACGCACGTGTACGACAAGATCAAGGCAGAAAAGGAGGTGACCCGTGTCCAGGCCCCGAAAGCCTGACATCCCGTTTTATTTCGTGTGCGACTGCAACGCGAAATTCTTCAACGACGTATCGCCGTGCGATTGCCCGCGGTGTGGGGAAACGCTGTTTTCAACGGAGCGGATTCAGCCGCCGTGGAGAATCACGTTGCACACGATCGCGGAGACGGCAGAGATTCTGAAATGTTCGGAATCGACGGTCAGGAACCTCATCAACACCGGACACCTGGAGCATCAACGATCGCCAGGCATCCGCGTCACGGATGAACAGATCCTTGCCTACCTTGAAGAGACGAAGCAGGAGAGGAGGGAGCAGCAGCCTCGACAGCGACAGCCCCGCCTCCCCCGTCTTCGTCACGTCAGATTGTAATCAATCTGCCCCGCCAAAGGACTGGCGGGGTTTATCATTTCGCCACTTTCCGAGCAGCCGCGAGCATGTACACCGGGTCTTGAGCAATCTTCGCGTAAATCTTGTAGATCATCGTGAGGTCAGCGTGCCCCATCAGCTTGCCCATCGTCACCGGGTCTGTTCCGCCCTTAAGGCCATGCGTGCAGTACGAATAGCGGAAGGCGTACAAATAATACTTCGGAGCATTCTTGCGGGCAGCCGCGTCCTTGAGTGCTTTCTTCGCCTGATACCGCAGGTCGAATTCTTTCATCACCGGTTTGCCTTTCGCCTTCCGTCTCTTGGCGATCTGCATCATGCGAGACTCGACGGCAGCGTCCGCCGGTTCGAAGTCCGTTCGCCCCGTCGCGATTTGCAGGCGCGTGAAGGAACAGCAAATTGCGAAGGGTGTCCAGGGCTCGCCGTCTTCGTTGCGGAAGATTGGCCCCTCCGGGTTTTTCAACATGAGACGCTTCGTGATGGCGAGGGCCGCTTTGGTGAGATAGACGCTACGTTCCTTCTTGCCCTTCGGGGCTTCGCCCGCGGGCCAATACCAGCGGCCATTCTTCAGGTCGACATGCCGAGCTTCTACTCGGGTAATCTCTTGCGGTCGGGCGCCTGTCTCCCACGCCGTAACGATCAAATCACGGAATCCGTTGGTTACATGGGTGAGAATTTCTTGGTACTCTTCGGGAGAGATAACTTGCTCGCGATTGCCTGCGGGCGGCTTTTTGATTTTGGGGATGGGGTTCGCGTCGATGTGCCCCATTTCCTCCGCCCAATTGAACGCACGCGAGATGGCGGTGAGCGCTCCACGCTTCACCGTATTACCGCAGGTCATGGCATCAGTCCAGCTATGGACATGGTGAGGTTTGAGACGGCCGACGACGAGCGTTTTTTGTTTGAGAGAGGACAGGAACGATTGCAAATGATCTTGATACCACTCGAATGTGCGTGGCTTCCGGTTCAGTTTCATCCAGTCAAGAAACTCATCCACGACACCGGCCACGGAATCGCGGCAGATCGGCTTCTCGGGATTCGCCATCAGGGAGTAATACTTCTTGTCAGCATCCTCCTTGTCCTCGCCCAGGCGATGACGGACGCCCTTAATATTCACGCACCATTCACCGCGTTTTTCCCAAAACCAAGGCTTCGGCGTTCGAGGCATGATTATGCTCCAGTGTCCTTGACAGAACTACTGAAGTGTATCATCATTCTGTATCAAAGGCAACGAGACGCGTAAAATACACGACAGGGGCCGTAGCTCAATCGGTTAGAGCAGCAGACTCATAATCTGTTGGTTCTGGGTTCGAGTCCCAGCGGCCCCATTGCGGCACAGCCGCAGAGAGCAGGAGTTTCTTTTTATGCGGGAGGATGAACAGGTCCTGGCGGATTTCAGCCTGAGCGGCACTCGAGCAAAATAGCGACAGCGGGTGTTCAGGAAGAACTATCTGTTCCAGCAAACAACGGCCGCGATTCTGGTTTCTCGGAGTTCTTCGTCGCTCAGCGCGGCCGCCGCTCTTGAGCTTCAGCGTCAAGGGTCGAAACACGAACGGTCGTTCTATGAAGATGACCCGATTGATACCAATGCTGCCGGTCAACAGCATGCCAGTTAGCGTGAACTTTTACTGCGGGATGCTGGGATTTGAGGTCGAACAGAGAAACGACGATTGGGGGTGGGCGATGCTTCGCTTCGACGAGTGTCGACTGATGGTGGATCAATCGATCGA
>JAYTRB010000413.1:0-14177 GCA_043746425.1 Planctomycetia bacterium | reverse complement strand
ACGAGTCCATGAGGGCTTCAAAGCGCCAAGTGCAAGCGAATGTCGCACGGACTTATTGACGCACATGCGAATGCCCGCTGTGCCGAAAAACTCGTCGTGCCTTAGCACGAACGTCGGCCTGCGCCGGGCGAGGGCCTCGTTATCGACGAAGAGCGAGCGATACTTGGAATCGGGTGTCAAGTTCCACCAATTCTCATTCCAAGGCGAGACGCGGCGGCCGTCGCGCTTTCGACAGATAGCAGATCGTCTCGCCGTTGGCCGACAATTTGCGTTTCCTGATCGCCCGTCGCGGCAGTTCGCTCAAGTTCTCGATCAGAGTACCGCACATGAATCTTTTGAAATTGACTCTCTTCAGCGAGGAACGCTGCCACGACACTCGAGTCAAAGTGCTTTGCAGCGCCTTCCGCAATCATGCCTTTAGCCCTTTCGTGGCTGAAGGCCTCTTTATAAACGCGCGACGATGTGAGTGCATCATAGACATCGGCCACGGCCACGATGCGACCGCTTAAAGGAATCTCGTCGCCGGCCAAACCGCTGGGGTACCCGCTGCCGTCATACTTTTCGTGATGCGTCAGTGCAATCTCGCTGGCCATTCGCAGGAACCGTGCATTCGGAAATTCATCGAGAGATGCCTGTAGGGTTTCGGCGCCGCGGACGGTGTGCGATTTCATGATCTCAAACTCGCCGTCGGTCAGGTTTCCCGGTTTGAGCAAAATCGAGTCGGGAATCGCCACCTTGCCAATGTCGTGCAGGGGACTGGTTTCGTAGATCAGTTGCACGTATTCGTCGTTCAGCATGGGACGATGCTTCACTTGTCCGTGCAAATGCTGCGCGAGCACGCGGCAATAGCTCCGCACCCGTTCCAGGTGCCCCCCCGTTTCAAGATCGCGTGATGCCGCCAGCTTCGCCAGCGCGAAGATGGTCATGCCGCGGGTCTCAAGTCCGATGACGCGGCGCCCTGCATTGACCCGCATGATGAGTTCGGCCGGATTAAACGGCTTCGTAATGAAGTCATCTGCCCCTGCGCTCAGACCTTCGATCGTGTCCTGCGGCCGATGATGGCCCGTGAGCATTATGAAATAGATATAACGGCGCAAGTCGCTCGAACGCACCGCCCGGCACAATTCCAGACCATTCATCGCCGGCATCGCCCAATCCGATACCACCAGCTGATGGCGCTGGGGAATCAGCACTGACAGCGCCTCACGGCCATCGCACGCGGTCGTAACGGCATACCCCGCCGTGGTCAGCGTGTGGGCGATCATCTTCCGCGAGATCGTGTCGTCGTCAACAACCAAGACATCCATTTGAAGAATCTCCTGCAGAAGGAGTCATTTGTCGCTTGTCGGCATGCCCGCCTGGCCAAAGAACGTCGGAACAAATCTCGCGCAACGCTGCATTTCCTCGCGCAGTGGCTCGACCAGTCGGACGATATCCTCTAGATCCTTCTCATTCCCGGCGGCCTCTATGCGTTCGGCAAGACATCGCAATCCCTCGGCGGCGATGATTCCAGCGGCGCCCTTGAGCGCATGGGCCGTCTCGGCGGCAGCCGAGGCGTCGCCGGCCTCTGCCAGCCGGGCAATCTGCTCAACGCACTCCATTCCAGTGTTTTGCAATTCGTGCAGCAAAGACTCCGCAAATGCAGCATTTCCCAGACAGCGAGCCATCAGCGCCGGGGCATCGATCGGGGGAAGGCAATTCGGCACCATGTCGCAACGGGTGTTGATTGCAGAGTTCGTGCGAATGCCGGCTGTCCTGCTCAGCGCGTTGTCGATCGCGCTGATCAATTCCGCGGCTTCGAAGGGCTTCGTAATATAGTCATCCATTCCGACTTCCAGGCACCGGTCGTGATCGCCCTTAACGGCATTCGCCGTCAAGGCGACGATGGAAACGCGGCCGCCGATGTTCCCGTCGCGTTCCATCTGACGGATTCTGCGGCTGGCTTCAAACCCATCCATATCCGGCATGTGACAGTCCATCAGAATCAGATCATATCGCTCGCATTGAACCGCCTCGACGGCCTGCGCCCCATTGGTGGCGCAATCACAGTCCAGGCCGGCCTGCCGCAGCACTTCTCTCGCAAACATCTGATTGATGTGGTTGTCTTCCGCAAGCAGAATGCGTGCTTTTCCGGAATACGCCGATACGCAAACCGGGGCCCGAGTTTCCCGGGTCGCCGACGCTTGTGAAACCGGTGACGACTGGCAAAAACACGCAATGATCGAGTTCAGCAATTCAGAGCGGCAAATGGGCTTATGCAGGCGGCAGTCGCCCGCCGGGAAATCGTTCGTCGTGTCGTTAAATGCTGTCAGCACGAAAGTTCGCGTGGCCCGTAAGAGGGGATTCGCCCGGATGGCGCCGGCCAGCGTCGAGCCTTCCATATCAATCAGATATTGATCGGCCAGAACCAGATCGAAAGGCTGCGAGGGGGCGGCCTTAATGAGCCGATCAAGTGTCTCCTGGCCAGATGACGTGCTTTCGGCTGTGATTCCAAACGCAGACAGCTGCTGCTGGAGCGCGCCCCGCAGGACTGGTTTATCGACAGCAACCAACGCGCGCAAGCACCGTAACTCGTGAGGAATGACCGTCGATCGTTCACGGACGTCTTCGAACTGCGTCGTAAACCAGAATGAAGAACCGACGGATTCCCGGCTGTCCACTCCGATCTGGCCACCCATGGCTTCGACCAGCGTCTTGCAGATCGCCAGTCCCAGTCCTGACCCGCCAAATCGGCGCGTCGTCGAAGCATCTGCCTGTGTGAAGGGAGTGAACAGGTGGTCGACTCGTTCAGGAGGAATACCGATGCCCGTGTCAGAGATCGCAAACCGGACGACAGCTGTGAGACCATCCGTCGAGTGCAGTTTCGCCTGCATGACAATTGATCCAGAAGGAGTGAACTTTACGGCATTGCCTAAGAGGTTGACCAGCACCTGACGCACGCGCATGCTGTCGCCGCGAACCGTGCGGCACACGCTCTCGTCGATGCTGCAGACAAGTTCAAGCCCTTTTTCTTGTGCGCGCATAGCCAGCAAACGAACTGCGTCTTCGACGACCTGATCCGGCTCGAATTCGTGGCATTCCAGGACAAGCTTTCCGGATTCGATCTTCGACAAGTCCAGGACATCATTAATCAGACCTAGAAGCGATCGTGCGCTGGCGCGACATGCTTCAACGAAGCGGCTTTGGTGGTCGTCGAGGCGGGTGTCACCCAGCAGGTCGATCATTCCGATGACTCCGTGAAGCGGAGTACGCAGCTCATGGCTCATGGCGGCCAGGAACTGGCTCTTCGTGCGATTGGCCTCGTCTGCATGTCTTTTTGCTTCTCTCAGATTCTCTTCGTAACGCCTGCGTTCTGTGACATTCTGTGCCACACCGGCAAGGCGATGAACCTCCCCAGCCGCGTTACGAATTACGGCCCCCCGCGCATGAACCCAACGAATTTTTCCGGCGGGACTCACCACCCTGTATTCTTCATCGAATTCGCCGACGGGGCCTAACTTGAAGAACGCTCGTACCACGCGTTCGCGATCTTCAGCGTGAATGGCTTCGATCCAGTCGGCTGGCCTGGCATAGAGACTGTCGCACGTCCTCTCCCAAATCTTCTCATAGGCGGGACTGATGTAAATCATTTCCCGACCGT
Source organism: Planctomycetia bacterium (assembly GCA_043746425.1). Taxonomy (GTDB): domain Bacteria; phylum Planctomycetota; class Planctomycetia; order Planctomycetales; family Planctomycetaceae; genus JACQFH01. The sequence goes on along the minus strand of JAYTRB010000413.1, from coordinate 10,537 downwards.
CAGCGCTTGTCATCCAGAAGATCTCTTCGATGTTATCGGCCAGTTGTCGAAATCGCAGATCGCTTTCCCGTAGGGCGTTTTCGGCAATCTGGCGTGCGGCGATGTCCTTCGCGATACCCACATAACCCACGACTTCGCCCCCTTCGCTGCGAATTGCAGTCAATGCGAGCGATACGGGAAGTCGAGCGCCGTCGCTGCAGACGTAAGTCCATTCGTGTTCTTCGCATCGTCCGCTCCCCAGTTTTGCGACGACCACCTCAAATCCGGGAGCGATGGTCCGCCCGAGCGCATCCGAGAGCTGTTGGGCGCGGGCTGCGATTTCGCTCTTGTCGTGAATGATTTCAGGAGCGGCCTTGCCCACCACATCGACGCCCCGATAGCCCAGCATCCGCTCAGCTCCGCGATTGAATACAGTAATTATGCCATTGAGGTCAGTCGCGATGATCGAATAATCGGCGCTGTCGAGAATGGCCTGTTGAAACGCCGACAAGGTTCGTAACTGCACGCTTGCGTGTCGGCGCTGGGCGTCAGATTGATTCAAAACGCGGGCCGTGCACCAGATCACGGCCATGAAAACCATGACCGTGGTGGAAACGAGCAGCGCGCCACCGAATTCGGCGTCAAAAAGCCCCGCACTTTCACCATACAATTTCATCCCTCCGAGCAGAAGCGGAACTACGATTCCCGCCGGAATCAGCCGCTTGGCCATTTCTCCCCCGGCCTCATCGCTGAAGAGTACACCCACGACTCCCCGGCGAGGTCGGGACTCCATAATGGCCAGCGCTAACGCGAGAAAGGCGAACGCCGTGTTCAACGCCATGGGAATATGCGAAGGAATCGCATACAGGATGCCGCCTCCGAAGGCATAGCCGACGATGGCCAGAAAGGCCGACGCCAGGGTGGCCAGCGTGAGTGACTGCGCCATCTGAAACCAGGCCGCGGCATCTCTGCTGAGAAGGCTGACGCCGGTCAGAAGAAAGAATCCCGCCGTGTTCGGGGCCATGAGGTTGTCGGCCAGCGCGTCTTGAAACAAGAGCTGGTCGAATCCGGGCTCAATTCCGGTCGCGTAACAGCCCAGGCGAATGGCTCCAAATGTCGCTACGATCGCTGCCAGTGTGCGGCCGGTTCGCTTCAAGAGCGGAGCAGGGGCCTCTCTGCGAAGCAGACAGACGGCTGCGGCCGACAGAATGAAACCCAGTGCCGAACTGGGATTCATGGCGACGGAGCCGCCGATGACACCTCTGAGAATGGGCACATCACATGCCCAGCCAATTAGCGTCAGGACCGCGATGACGAACGTCACGGACGCGAACAAGGCGCAAATCATGACCTGAGTCGCTTTCAGAATACGAATGGACCGACTGTTTGTCAGGCAGTCCCCCTGGCCAAAGATACGTCACGCCGGTTAGGTGCAATTTGACTTGTCCGATGTTTTGCTGATTCTCGCGGATTGCATTCTGCGGACAGTGCCTGATCTGCCGAATGAATGACCTGTGACGCATGACTGCGAGTCGAACGACAGCACGAGCCCGCGGCTGCTAAACGACGAATTGTCTTTAAGTCAGATCACGGCCGGCCCGGAAGGTGACTCCGACAATGTGTCCGTTTCAGCCGCGAGCGCCCAGCGAACTCGTTTCGAGGTGTTGTTTCGGAAAACGCACCGCTGGGTAGCCGATGAACTCGCCACATGGTCAGCGATGGCCCGAGGAACAACGCTGCGTCCGGTGTTCGACCGGCGGCTCACACGTCAGGCCGTCGCTCGACTCCCACTCTGCGAAAGCCGATGAACATGGCCGCTTTTGCCCGTTGCGAAAGTGAAGCGATAAGCGACCACCGCTTCTCCACTGCTCCCCGCCAGACAATGCCGGTTGGCTGTGTCATTTTCGTTCTCGTTCTCCAGGTCACTCGATGACAATCGCATGGTGCAATCGTGCCGACCTCGGTTTGCGAGCTGAGCCTGGCAACGACTTCGGTCGCGGGCATTCATTGGCGACTCCGTCAGAACCGACACAGGCCGGTGTGTGGAAAGTCGCGGGCCGCGCGGGTATGCTGTGGACATGCAGGGCGGTGTCCAGTCGGTGCCCAGTCGGTATCCGGGCGGTCAGGCGTTCAACTCGATCAGGAGAGACAGTCATGTCGAAAAAAGCAACGCAGCTCCATCGGCGTCGGTTTTTGAAGACCGCCCTTTCGGCTGCCGGCGCTGCCGTGATGGCGCCGACGATCATTCCCAGTTCGGCTCTTGGGCTCGATGGGGCCGTTGCCCCCAGCGAACGCATCGTGGTCGGCGGGATCGGCATCGGTAACCGTGGAACGTACGACCTGGGCTGCTTCCTGGAACAGAAAGACGTTCAGTTCGTCGCGGTATGCGATATTAAAGAATCACGCCGTACGGCCGTCAAAAAAATGGCCGACGACAAGTATGGCAATGACAACTGCGCCATGTATCGCGACTTTCGCGAACTTCTCGAACGCAAAGATATTGATGCGGTGCTGATCGCCACAGGGCCGAACTGGCATGCCACGGCTGCCATGAATGCCGCCAAGGCGGGTAAAGACCTGTACTGCGAGAAGCCTTGCACCAAGAACATCTCGCAGAGCCTAATCCTCGCCGAAACAATGCGCCGCACCGGGCGCGTCTTTCAGGCCGGAACGCAACGCCGTAACCTTCCCCATTTCTCGTTTGCCTGCGAGTTGGCTAGAACTGGAAAGCTCGGCAAACTCAAGAAGGTCTATGCACATCCGGCAGGAATGCAGGCCATGACGAGTGGCTGGCTGGTTCCCGAACCAGAACCGAACAAAGAAGTCGTTGACTGGGATATGTACCTCGGCCCCGCGGCCTGGCGGCCATTCAATGCCAAGCTGCTCGATGGTTTCAATTTTGAAAAAGGAGGCGGCCTGGTCGGGGGTGGAGTCCTCGAATGGGGCTCGCATTGTGTCGATCTCTGCCAGTGGGCGGTGGGAGACGTTCTCCCTCCGATCGAATACGACGCCCCCAAAGATGGGCAGCTCGTCGCCCGTTACGAAAACGGTGTTGAGCTGATCTTTCGTGAAACCGGCTGGATTCCCCTGGGCTCGTGCCCTGTGCGGTTTGAAGGCGAGACCGGATGGGTCGAAACGGGCGACAGCGGCAAGCTTGTTTTGAGCTCGCCCGCCCTGCTGGCGGGCAGAACAGTCGCCGAAATCGACGGTTACCCGGCGACGTTCCACGTTCGCGATTTCCTCGACTGCGTGAAGTCGCGCAGCCTGCCTAAGGGAAACGCTGACGCAGCCTGCAATGCACACATCGCCTGCCACGCGGCGAACATCGCTCTCTACCTGGGCCGGCAGATTAAGTACGACAACAAGAAGCACGAGTTCATCGGCGACGAACAGGCCAACCGTCTGCGATCTGAAGCACTTCGCGAACCGTGGAGGCTGTAACGCATGGAACGCTGTGGTGCCCGGAAGGTCCGCCAAACGTGTTCAATCCGGTCGCAATTGCACACCTTGGGTAAAGTTCATTATTCCGACGTGTAAGTTCAGAAGACACAGTCAAGGCTTTTCAGCGTTCAGTATCGTAGTGATCATCTAACCTGGGTACTGCGGCTAACGCTAAATCGCATTGGGCTGTAAACGTTCAAAAAATCATTCCGTGTCGGCCCCCAACTAAAACAACTTTCGGATCGTAACCATGCATCAGACCCGACAAGTCGCCATTTCTGTCGTTCTTCTTGCCTTTGTGGCACTCACTGCCGCTATGTCTCGGGCTGAAGAGGGGGTTGCCCCCTCCTCTGAAAAAGAACGTGAACTGATCGCTCTTCTCCGCTCTGACGCGCCACCCGCCGAGAAAGCGCTCGCCTGCAAGCACCTCTCTGTTCACGGGTCGAGTGCGGCAGTTCCCGAGCTGGCGCGGCTTTTGCCTGACGAACATCTGGCTTCGTGGGCCCGCATCGCACTGGAAGTGATTCCCGGTCCGGCAGCTGACGAAGCGCTGCGTAAATCGCTCGACTCGCTTGAGGGAAAGCTTCTGGTCGGCGCCATCAATTCGATCGGCGTTCGCCGCGATGCCGACGCGGTTGAGCCATTGATTGCGCGGTTGTCCGACAACGACGCCGAAGTCGGGTCAGCCGCGGCGGTTGCTCTGGGACACATTGGTAATGCCGCCGCCAAAGCCCTGCGCCGCTCGTTGACCGCCGCGCCTGTCAACGTCCGCTCGGCAGTAGCCGAGGGGTGCGTGTTGTGTGCCGAGCGTTTCCTTTCGGAAGGCAATGCCGCCGAAGCGACCGAGATCTTCGACGAAGTCCGTAAAGCCGACGTTCCCCGACAGAGAGTGTTGGAGGCAACTCGCGGAGCGATTCTTTCTCGCGGAAAAGAGGGCATTCCGCTGCTGGTCGAACAATTTCAGTCGCCCGACAAGTCGCTATTTCAGATCGCCTTGACGACGGCACGCGAATTTCCGGGCCGCGACGTCGACCAGGTGATGGCAACCGAAATGGTTCGGGCGACACCTGAGCGAGCAACGCTCTTGATTCAGGCAATGGCCGACCGCAAAGAGACTGTTGTCTTGCCGGCCGTGCTGAAGGCTGCGGGGCACGGCCCCAAGTCGGTCCGAGTGGCGGCCATCGGTGCGCTGGGCCGGGTCGGCGACGCCTCGTGTCTGTCTCCCCTTTTTGAAATTGCCCTCGATAGCGACGCCGATGTGGCGCAAACAGCCAAAGTGGCTCTGGGAGAACTTCCGGGCGACAACGTCGATAAGGAAATACTCTCTCGGCTCTCTAAGGCAGAAGGCAAAATGTTTCCGCTGCTCATCGAAGTCGTCGGACAAAGGCGAATCGACGCTGTGGCGGCACTCCTGAAGGCGGTCGGCCATTCCGACGAAGCCGTTCGCAGTGCCGCTTTGACTGCCTTGGGAGCCACCGTCGACCTCAAGCGTTTGTCAGTTCTAATCGCCCAGGTGGTCGCTCCCAAACATGCTGCAGATGCCCCCGTGGCGCAACTGGCCCTTCGGACGGCGTGTGTCCGCATGCCTGACCGCGAGGCATGTGCCGAAGAACTCGCGACCGCCATCGAACGCGCATCCGTGCCAACGAAAGCCACTCTCCTTCAAATCCTCGGCGCCGTGGGGGGAACCAAGGCGCTCGAGACTATTGGCGCCGCCGCCAAGAGTACCGATCCGCAACTCCAGGACGCCAGCACCCGTCTTCTTGGCGAGTGGATGACAATCGACGCCGCGCCAGTTCTACTCGACCTGGCGAAGACGGCACCGGGCGATAAGTTCCAGGTGCGTGCGATGCGGGGTTACATCCGCATCTCGCGGCAATTCATCATGCCCGATCCGCAACGGGTCGAAATGTGCCAAAAGGCATTCGACGCCGCGCGGCATCCCGCCGAGCAAAAGCTGGTGTTCGAAGTTCTCAAGCGCCATCCAAGCATCGAAACGCTTAAGCTGGCCATCAAGGCCATGCAGAATGCCGAGTTGAAAGAAGAAGCCACACAAGTCGCCTTGGCAATCGCACAGAAAGTCGGCGGGAAGGGGGCTGAAGCACGGGACTTGCTCGCGAAAGCGGGCTTCGAAAAGGTGAAGCTGGAAATCATCAAAGCCGAATACGGCGCCGGCGCGACCCAAAAGGATGTCACCGAACTGCTCCAGCAACAGGTGGGCGACCTGCCGATGCTCACTTTATCTTCGGCCAGCTACAACACTACTTTCGGCGGCGACCCGGCGCCGAACACCCCTAAGAAATTGAGAATCCAGTACAAGATCAACGGCAAAGCCGGTGAAGCGTCGTTTGCAGAAGATGCGCTGATCATTCTTCCGATGCCCAAATGATCTGAAGCCCAAATAAATCGTATTGGGCCACGTTGCGATCGACGCACGCGGCCGCACGGCGCCGGGGGCGCATAGCCCCGATGAGGCCGAATCGAGCTGTCGGTCTGCCGCGGCCACATAAGCCTGGCCTGCGGTCGAGGGCCGGCGCAGAATTTGACGCCCGAAGACGACAGCGCACCAAACATTCTGGCAGAGCGAGACTGCCGATTGGAATGGAGTTGGTGTTCGATACCCAGCCGCGCAGCCCGAGTCCCGGAAAGAATCATCTTGCATCCAGCCTCTGCCTAAATAGACACTGCGCCCAAGGCTCTGCTTGGCGTCCAGCGAGGATGTCGCGCCCCGCTTGCGATCACTCCATCAACCGACCCAGGAAGTGTATGGCCGGATTCACATGAGAACAGTTTGCGACGGCAGACAGAGTTCATGTATGAGTCCGTGCCGCTGGGCGACCAGCCGGGCCGCCGCGGCTTGTCGCCAAGGCGGCGGACGGGTATCGTCGATTGGTCGACGGCCAATGGCCGATTATTTTTTCGATTGTGAATTCAACGGCGCGGATTCTTCCATGAATTTCATACAAAATGCCCTCGAACAGTTGACCACGGGACACGATCTCGATGAGTCTGAAGCCTGTGCCGCGTTCTCGGCCATTATGGATGGTGAGTCGAGCGAAATAGAAACCGCGGCACTTTTGACGGCCTTGCGAATGAAAGGCGAAGGAGTGGGAGAAATTGTCGGGGCGGCCAGAGCCATGCAGCAGCGGGCCACGCCGATTCACACTCGGCACGAGGGTCTGCTCGACACGTGCGGCACGGGCGGAGACCAGTTGCACACCTTTAACATCAGCACGGCTACCGCTTTTGTCGTCGCTGCCTGTGGCGTGCCAGTACCCAAGCATGGAAATCGCGGCGTTTCCAGCAGCAGCGGCTCGGCCGATGTGCTTGAGCAACTCGGAGTCAACATCAATCTTTCGCCCGAACTGGTCGCCCGTTGCCTCGACGAACTCAAAATCGGGTTTTGCTTCGCTCCCCTCTTTCATGCGGCGATGAAGCACGCCGCCGCGGTCCGCAAACAGCTTCGGTTTCGGACGATTTTCAATTTGGTGGGGCCCCTCACGAACCCGGCCCGGGCCGAGTTTCAACTGTTGGGGACAGGACGCAAAGAGATGGCCCATCGCCTGGCGCGGGCGCTGGCCGCACTCGGGCGCAAGCATGCCTTCGTCGTCTGCGGTGCCGATCAACTTGACGAAGTCAGTCTCTGGGGAACGACAACCGCCTTCGAAGTGACCGCGGCGCAGGTGGTCGAACACCACTGGACGGCCTTTACATTCGGACTTCCGGAGTGTCGAATTGAAGAACTGCAGGTGCGGTCGCCCGCTGAAAGTGCCGGCATGATCTGTGACATCTTTAGCGGTAAACCCGGCGCTCCGCGAAATATCGTCGTGGCGAATGCAGCCGCCGGCCTGCTGGCCGCGCGAAAGGCCGCAGATCTAAACGACGCCGTTGCGCAGTCAGTCGCCGCAATCGAGTCGGGCCGGGTGCGCGCGCTGTTGCACCAGTTGGTCGAGTTGACGAACCGTTTTTAGGGCAGGCTAAACGACAGACGTGGATTTGCCAATCGAGGCCGGCGCGTGGAGCTTGATCAAACTGGCATGAGCGGTTGGCATTTCGTAACCGAAAATGCCAAAATCGACGTTTGCCAAGTTGAAAAGTCAGGTCAGCTTTTCTCATCTGCGGGAAATCGGCAGAGCCCCTATTTGCCGAGCCCTTGCGACCGGGCAGCCGTTTCCTATAATTTGAACAGAAATCCATACTCAGTCGATCATTGAGGCGAGGACGCCATGGGTGAGTGGTTCCGGAATGTGCGGGTCGCCGTGTCGACGGTCCTGCAAGGGCTGTGGGTAACGCTGATCACGGCAGGGAAGACCTACCAGCGCAAGGCCTTCACCCAGATTTACGAGTATCCTGAGGTTCCTGTGCCGGTCAAGGCGCGTTATCGCGGGTTTCATCGCTACGATCTGACGACGTGCATCGGCTGCGATAAATGTGCCGTCGCTTGCCCTGTCGATTGCATTTACATCGATAAGACGAAAGCCACGGTGGGCAAGGGCTTTCGCCTGGATGGGTTTACAATCGATTACACGAAGTGCATGTTTTGCGCGTTGTGCGTCGAACCGTGTCCTGTCGATTGCATTTTCATGGGCTCGAATTTCGACCTGAGCTGTTACAGCCGCGACGGGTGCATCGTCGATTATGCCAAGCTCCCGCTGGAAGTCGCATGGGGCCAGACAACGCTCAATCCGACAGTGGTGGCCGAGTCGAAAGCACTCTACGAGCCGGTCTGGGTGAAAGGCGAGCCGAGTCCTTTCGAGCACTCACCCCAATAGGGCCGGGGAGAAAATACAATGGCAGAGTCAGAAAAAAAGAAATACTATACGATCGAAGAAGCGAACAGCGCTTTGCCGCTAGTGCGTGCCATTGTGGCCGATATTGTTGCGAAGTATGGCGAAGTGAGCGAGCGCAAAGGGCGGCTTGATCAGATCAAGCGATCAAGGCAGGCGAGCGATCGCGGACCCCATGATTTGTACCGCGAAGAATTCCTTCAGGTCGAAGAAGAGGTCGAAAAAGAAATCGGCCGCCTGCAGGAGTTCATCGAAGAGCTCGAAGAACTGGGGGTTGAGCTGAAAGACATCAGCCGCGGCCTTATTGACTTTCGGGCGCTGATGGATGGCCGCGAAGTCTATCTGTGCTGGCAACTGGGTGAAGAAGAAATCGGGCACTGGCATGAATTAGACGCGGGCTTTGTTGGTCGGCAATCGCTGCTGGCCGGTTCAGCCTCAGACGGCATGCCCGGCGGAACCGGCATCGATGAAGGCTAGCCGTTGCCTTTTCGCATGGGCTTTGGATTGAACAGGCATTGGGCTGAATGGGCATTGGGTGTGATGGCGAGTTGATGTGAAAATCTGTGGGACTACGCGAAGTCTTGGAAGAGCTGGGCAATTTCGGGGAACACGATGACAGATCTCGTCGGGCATTTTCTGCTGTTCACGGTCTTGGGGGTCGTGTTTTTATTGCTCCCGCTGTTGATTGGCCTCTTGGTGCGGCCGGTTAATCCCACGCCCCAGAAGCTGGCGGCTTACGAATGCGGTGAACCGACGATTGGTTCCAGCTACATTCAGTTCGATCTGCGATTTTATGTCGTCGCCCTGCTGTTCATCATATTTGACGTCGAAGTGGCCTTCTTTTTTCCCTGGGCGGCAATCTTTGGCGAGTCGACGCAACTGCTTGACGCCCGGCTGCTCGATAGGCCCCGCATGCAGTTGAGCGAAAAATTGCTCAATCATCCGGCAGGCACTTTGGCGGCCGATAATGTCATCAGCCCCGCAACCGCCCACAGTCTGGCCGTGATGGGCCTGGCCGACATCATGTTCTTTTTCGCGGTCTTGCTAGTAGGCTTTGCCTATGTCTGGAAACGGGGCGATCTGGATTGGGTCCGGGCGTTTTCCAGTTCCAAGGCCCAGAGAGACGCGGCAGCCCGCGCGCTCCCCGCGCAACTGGCTCCTGCCGAACGCAAGCTCGAAACGGTTGCTTGACCGGCTCCAAGACCTGGCGCGATGCTGGGCCCGTCTTTTCTGCAGACCTCTCAACTAATCAAGATCGATGGATGGTATGACACCCGCAGAGATTCATCAGGCACTTGTCACAGAATTTGCCGACAAAATCACAGGGGCGAAGCTCGACGCCCTCGACCCGTGGGTCGAAGTGGCCCCAGCGACTTTTGTCGAGGTGGCCCGCTTCCTGAAAGAAGACCAGTCCCTGGCGTTCGACGCGCTCAACAATCTCTCGGCAGTCGATTATTTCGAGCCCGACCCGAAAAAGGCCGGCAAGTTCGGTCATGAGCCGCACCTTGAAATCGTCTACCACCTGTACAGTTACCGGCACCGGCACGCAATCGTCGTGAAAGTCAAGTTGCCGCGCTGGAAGGATAATCAGGCCAATACGATTCCCGATATGCCATCGGTTTCGAGTGTGTGGGCGATTGCCGATTGGCATGAACGCGAAGCTTACGATCTGATGGGAATCAATTTTATAGGCCACCCCGATCTGCGGCGGATTCTGTGTACCGAAGACTGGGTGGGCCATCCCTTGCGGAAGGATTATGAGTTTCCGCTCGAATATCACGGCATACGGGGCAAATAGATGAGCATGCAATTAGAAGATCCCCGAATCGTCGAGTTCGACGTTCGTACCGACGAGATGCTGGTCAACATGGGCCCCCAGCACCCCAGCACGCACGGCGTTTTGCGACTGCTGCTGAAAACCGACGGCGAAGTCGTGCATGAAGTGACGCCGCATATCGGCTATTTGCACCGCTGTGCCGAGAAGATTGGCGAGAACCTCGCCTCGCAGCAATGGATTCCCTACACCGACCGGATGGATTATCTGGCTGGAATGAATATGAATCTGGGCTGGTCACTGGCGGTCGAAAAACTGATTGGCATGGAAGTGCCTGAAAAGGCCAATGTTCTGCGGGTAATCATCTGCGAACTGGGCCGCATCGCCAGCCACCTTGTAGGAATGGGGGCTTATGGTCTCGATCTGGGGTCGTTCAGTCCGTTTCTGTATGCCTTCCGAGAGCGAGAGATCATTCTCGATCTGTTTGAAGAAGTGTGCGGAGCGCGGCTCACATACAGTTACATTACAATTGGCGGGGCAACTCACGATTTGCCGG
>JAYTRB010000412.1:0-4089 GCA_043746425.1 Planctomycetia bacterium | reverse complement strand
GGCCGCAAGGGGCGTTTCCCCTGGCCTTCAAACGATTCGACGAACCAGTCGTGGATGCGGGCCCATGACAGGAATGTCAACGTGGCCAGCGCGGCCAGAGCAGCGGCCCAGACCCCTCCCAGCACCGTCAGATAGGCCAGATAAAAGCGCGGCGCCAGATACTGGCGTGCCACTTCAGGAAACCACTGCGAACCGAATCCCAAGCCAATCGTCAGCCCGACGAGTGCCACAAAAAACCAGCGCCATGGAGGCGGAAAGGCCCGCCGAATGGGTGGTGTTCTTCTCAAATCGACGCCGAATTCGATGTTCAAGCGGGCGAGTGCGACTGCCGCTCGTCGACCCAGCCGCAAGATTGCCGAAACTGTTTTCAAGCGCTGCCAGCGGTGCGCCACGGCGGTCGCCGTTGTCAGCCCGAGCAAAACGACGAGTGCCGCGGCGTCTGCCAGGTCATTGGGAGAGCGCCGTCCTGCGATTTCGGTCGCGCACAGCGTCAACAGCCATGTGCCCAGCGCCGTCATCTCGAAAACCGGCAAGCGCTTCGCCTGGCGAACGACACGACCCATGAGCTGCATGATTTTCCCCAACCCGAGCGGTTTACGAATGCTGGCTGGCACTCTCATTCAGCAGCATAAAGGTAAACGGCATTGGGCGGTAGGGTACGACGCGCGGACGAAGGTTCGCGGGGCCGATCGACGTGCAGTTGGCGAATTCATGCCCGTCGCAATTTCATCAGGTCTGGCCGAAGGGCAATCTCTTGACGCCCCGGGGTGGGCATGGCTCGGACGATCTTTCGATCATCGGTCGCTGTGTCGACGAGCAGCGTCTCGCGGGCGGTATCGATTCGTGAACCATCTGGAAAGCGGACAAGTTGTACCAGAGGATTCCCGAAGAGGGGCCCATTGTGGCGTACAACACGGGCCGTGCTGGCATCGTTCAGAACCACGTAGCTGCCAATCGGAAACAGCGAGATGACATGCAGCAGGCTGCGTACGACCTCGGGGTCGATCGCTTTGTCTTTGGCGTTTCGTACGAGGCATTCGACGGCGGCGTATGCGGTCAATGGCAACCGGAACGGGCGCGGCGAGGTCATGGCGACGTAGGCCGAGGCCACGTGCAGAATCCGGGCGCCAATATGAATTTCCTCGCCTCGGCGGCCTCGCGGATATCCACCCCCGTTGGGCTGCTCGCGAACCTGGTAACAAATCAGCGAAACGTCTGCGGGAAGTCCCGAGACGCGCTGCAGCATTTCGAGAGTGTGAATGGGGTGTTTCTGCACCTCCTTGAACTCTGCCTGCGTCAGCACGCGATTCGCATTGCGGATGTACTCAGGAATGCCAGTCATCCCCCAGGCATGCAGTAATCCACCAAGACCGATGCTGCGAGTACCCCCCTCGCCCAGTCCCATTTCGATGGCCGTAGCCATCGCCAAAAGAGCGGTCTGCAGTGACTGTTCGGCCACGGCTGCCAATCCATGCGCCTGACTTGCCACCTCAAGCACACAGTCGGCGTCGGCGCAATACTGAATCAGGTAGCGCGACACGACCGCGACGATTTCGTCTCCACTGCAAGGCTCGCCCCGCTGCGCCGCTTTCAACAGCTCGTCGAGAATGACGCAGGTCGCCGTCTGTTGTTTGACGAGCAGCGCGTGTTGCTCGGCGTCGTAGCCCGTGCGGCCGTGAACGACGAGGCGGGTTTTAAATGGCGGTTCGGAATTGGTCGCAAGTTTGCTGCCCGATTCCACCAGTTCATCGAGCCGCGCCGCCAGATCTGCACTGCTCTGGGCCACCACCCCGGGCGCACTTCGAGGCTGCAAAGGGCGCGGCGACTGCGGTGGTGAAAACCCGGCATCCGAAACATGCAGCACGACTTCTTGAATGCCGCGCGACCGCAATTGATCTTTGAACCGGGCGGTAATTTTCGCTCCGGCCGTAAGCAGGAGAGCCCCCTCATGATTTCGAATCGGGTGGTATAACATTCGACCGTCAAGCAGCTCAGCGACCTGTACCGTGACCTCTTCCGTCGGCTCGACAGAAGGGATGCGGTCGGTCTTCCCCCTTGCATCGGAGGCCTCTTCAGTGATCGTCGGGGAGGTGACTGGTGGCATGTTTCGGTCTTGAAATTATGACCAGAAAGCATCTGGTGTTCGGTTCACTGACACTCATAAACATAGGTCAAGTTGTAAGCTGGGCAGCGGTTAAGACTGGCTCTCGATCAAGACTGGCTGGGCAATCTTCCGACTTTGACGTTCATGCCGATCGTCCCGCTGTTCGTTTTGCCTTCTTTCGCCGGCTCACTGCCCGACAGAAGTCGCACCGCGAGAAAAAATCGGTCTGGACACCGAAGTCGTCGGCCTGTAGGTTTGCCGGCCCTGACCCGGCTGATTCAAACCGCCGCCCGAGGAATCGAGTTTGTCGCACGTTTCTGACTTTCCCGCCGTAGCCCATTCGGCGCCTGCGCACGACAACGGGCTGCGCTTCGTTCAGCCCGAAGTGTCGGCTGGTCTTCCTTTGCGTCTCACGGTTAAGCAACTGACGACATTCTTTGTGGGCCTGGGAATAACGGTACGCCTCATTCGGTATCTCGCCGGATTTCCACTATGGGCCGACGAATATCAATTGTCGGCGAATTTACTCGACCGCGGGTTTCTGGAACTCTTGCAGCCCCTGGGGCACAACCAGGTGGCGCCTGTCGGCTTTTTATGGGTCGAACACGCCATGACGCGGCTGTTCGGATTCTCGGAATGGTCGTTGCGGCTCTTTCCCGCGGTGTGTGGAGTGGCCAGTGTGTTGCTGTTCCGCAAGGTGGCCGGTCGGCTGCTCAGTGGCGTTCCGCTGTTGTTGGCCGTGGCGATCTTCGCGGTCGCTTATTACCCGATTCGCCACAGCGCCGAAATCAAACCGTACGCCTCCGATGCCTTTCTGTCATTGCTGTTGTTCTGGCTGACAGTCAACTGGTGGCGCTCGCCCGACCAGACGCGCTGGTTATTGTGGCTGGCCGCAGCGGCGCCTCTGGCTCTCGCGCTCTCGTTTCCCGCTGCCTTCGTCGCCGGTGGTCTCAGCCTGGGAATTGCCAGCACACTCTGGCAACGGCGAAGGCTTGGGGAATCACACAAAGCCGCATGGGCCTGGGTGGTTTTTAACCTCGCGGTGGCGCTGGCCTTTTTCGGACTCCTGCAATTGAACATTGCCGCGCAGTACGCGGTGACGCAGCACGACATGGTCGCCTGCTGGGACGACGGCTTTCCCCCGTGGCGGCAACCGCTGCGTCTCTTCGCGTGGCTCGCCATCGTTCACACCAGCGAAATGTTCTCGTACCCCGTCGGGGCCGAGAATGGCGGCAGTTTCGTCACGTTTGTGTGCTTCGCCGTGGCGCTCGCTGTGATGTTTCGCCGACCGCGCCGCGAAGTCGCCCTGACAGTCGTGGGATGGTTTGGATTGTCGCTGATCGCGGCGGCGATGCACCGCTACCCCTACGGGGCGCACGCCCGCCTGTCGCAGTATCTGGCGCCGGCGATCTGCCTCTTGGCGGGTTCGGGCGCCGCGCTGCTTCTGGCACAGCTTCGCCGTCGCGAGTGGCAGGCCGTTGGTGTTCGATTGGTGCTGCTGGGGTGCGTTCTGCTTGGGGCCGGAACGCTGGTCAGGAACATTGCCAAGCCGTACCACGATCTGGCCGATCGCGATCATCGCGATTTTGCCCGCCGCTTGTGGGCCGAGACTCCGGACGAACTCACGGTGTGCCTGCAAACAGATCTGGGCCTCAGGGCTTACGACAGAAGCTTTGAAACGGCGTACCTTTGCCATCATCGAATTTATGCGCCGGCAAAACGCCGCGAAGGGCCGTCGATCGGCGAACAGATCGCGGCAGCCGATCGGCAACTCCGCTGCGTCGTGGTACATTCCGTCTCGGCCCAGCGGAATGAAACGGTGTTTGAAGGCTGGATGCTGGAGATGCTGTCACGCTATGATCTGGTACAGACAGAGACGCAAAGAATGCCGCTCACGGCCAAAAACCATGCGCTTTACGATTTTTACGTCATGCAATACGACGTCTATCATTTTCACCCCAAGGCGAGCGGCGGTTCTGTCGACC
>JAYTRB010000411.1:0-11607 GCA_043746425.1 Planctomycetia bacterium | reverse complement strand
TGCTTGCCGTTATTGAGCCAGCCCCGGTAGTGCGCCAGAACGGTGCTGAACGAACGCGGTTTGCGGCCCTTAGATTTTCGCAGGATGCGATAGTAAAGTCCTGACGGCGTGCGGGTGAATTCTTCGGGGGCATCTTCATCGATCGGCCCGGCGCCTTCGGGCAGGTCGGGCAGCGCGGCCTTCTTTGGCACCCGCTCCTTTTCTGGTGGCAGAGAAGCCGGAGCGGTCGCATTGGAACTCGGGTCGCGCGCATCGGGATTGCTGGCACACCCCATCAGCCCCATGGACACAGCCAGTCCCGTACCGAGCACGACCAAGATTCGAAGTGCAGTCATGTAAACACCTTGCTGCCGGAGGCTCAGGAAAAGCGCGGCGAAGAATATGCCGCCCCGGAATCGGCTGCAAGGTCAAGTTCGGGCGGTTGCGAGGCAAATGCTCGCATGTCATCCGACATCCGAGCTCCAATCTTCAGGGACGTGATTCAACGACGCCCTTGATCGCTGACCCGAACCAGAACGCGAGATCGCATGGTCAAAACGGCGCAGAACGATTGACTTTGCGGGCGGAAAACCCGGCATGACAGTCGGCCTGCCCCGATTGAGAAAGCGAGCGATGGCCCTGGCAGGCAACGTGCACGCCTGACGTGCACTTCATGCATTTTGCTCAGGGCCTTCGCCGGCCGATCGGGGTGTTCATCGCGTACCGCCGTACCGCCTCACGGCACGTTTTTTAGAAACGACATGTCTCGTCGGACTCGCGCTGGTTTCGGTCTTCCACCTGCTGCATCGTTCAGAAATCCCGCTTGCTGGTGAGATTTTCAGCGTGCTGCAGCAGGCCGGTCTTCCTACTGTTTAAAGGGTTCACTCACGACTCAATACGCCGCAGCAGGCCGAAGGCGAAATCGCGCCCCATGCCGCGCGAGAGGGCCAGGTGAATCCACAGCATCCCGAAAGGTTCGAGGAGGCGGGCGACGGCGCCGACTCCGGCATCGACACCTTCAAAGCCGAGGTCGTTGACGAGTTGGAGGACGGTGGGCTTGCCGGCCTCGTCATCTCCGCACACGAACATCACCGCCCGCCGCCCCTCGATGAGGGGGTTGGCCATGTTGCTGAAGCCAGTCTGGTTGAATGCCTTGAAGACCTTGGCGCCCTTTGCCCAGGCGATTACCTGTTCCAGGCCCGACGTGATGTGGCCGATTGTCAGATTCGTGAAGTCAGGAGTCAGGGGATTGGTACAGTCGATCACGACCTTACCCGTGAGGTCGCCGGCCTCTTTGATGGCGGCCTCAGTGGCCTGCCAGGGGGTTGCCAGTACGACCACTTCTGCGAAGGCCGCCGCCTTTGCCACCGTCCCGGCCTGCGCCTTGGCGCCGATTCCCCGGATCAGCTCTTGGGTCTTGGCCTGCTGCGGGCGGGGAACTCCAAAGAAAACGTCATGGCCTTGACCGGCCCACCCCCGACCCAAAGTACCCCCGACGTTTCCTGCTCCGAGAATTCCGATACGCATTGCCGGTTCCTTTCTGCATGCTGTTGTTGATCGACACCTCTGGCCAGAGCGCTTCCCAGTTCATCGATCGATCGGTTGTGACCATGACCTCGGCCGAGGTGCAATCGTTCGGCCCGGCATGAAGCCTGGTTTGGTATTTCGCGAAGAGTGGAAGGGTTCTTAAAACCCTTCGCCGCTTGCGCGCCGCACAGACTGGCACCAAGTTTCCCGAGTCGACCTTTTCGATGTCTCTGCTCGCTGCCGGGCAGATCGACGCTGAGAATCACAGTCTCTCGACCCGCGTCTTCGAAAATTGTACGATGCACCCCATTGTGCAATAAGTACGCAGAATTTAGTGCGATACCGACATTTTGGTAAGGATGATTGCGAAGACCGTGGAGAAAATCCCGCGCTACAACTGCCCCGTCGAGGCCACCCTCGACGTGATCGGGGGCAAATGGAAGGCTCTCATCCTGTTCTGGCTGCGGGATCAGACCTGTCGGTTTGGGGAACTGCGGCGAAAAATCCCTGACATCAGCGAACGCATGTTGACGCAACAGCTTCGGGAATTGGAAAACCACGGCATCGTTCGCCGCGAGGTTTATCCGGTCGTACCTCCCAAGGTGGAATACTCGCTGACCGCCTACGGACGCACTCTGCGCCCCATAACGAACCTGATGTGCGCCTGGGGCAAGAAGCACATGCTGCGGCCAGAAATCTGACTCAACACACCGTTTTTTTAAAACATGGGAATATGAAAACCACCAGACGCTTTTCAATCGCGCTCTTTGTCATTCTGCCTGCCTTGCTGTGCGCCGCGCGTGCGACAGCCACTCCAGACACACCGCGAATTCAGGTGCTTTCGCCAAACGGCCGTGTTCGCATCGAAGTCATGCTCCAGCAGGAAGAGGAAACCGAGGCGGTGCCGAGTTACCGCGTGTTCTTCAATGACCAGCCCATAATCCTCAAGTCGCGATTGAACATTGACCTTGCGGACGGACTCTCGCTGGGCCAATCGTGCCTCATTGAATCGGTCGAAACCCGCACATTGCGCAACGAGTACGTCGTTTCTCCAGGCAAACGTCGAGAGGTTCTCGACCATTGCACGCAAGCCATTGTCACGTTGCGCCAACGCACACCCCCCAATCGCCAGTGGCAAATCGTGCTCAGGGCCTACGACGACGGCGCCGCCTTTCGCTACCGCTTCCCCGATCAGGAAGGTTGGCCCAGCCTCGTCATTTCAGGCGAGAGAACTGAGTTCGCCCTGCCCGACGACGTAAAGGCTTATGCCCTGCCACTCAACAGCTTCACCACGTCACATGAGAAGTATTATCAGAAGAAGCCGGTGACCGAGATTCCCAAAGACTGGCTCCTGGGATTGCCGCTCCTTCTCGAATATCCCGGCCGCGGATGGGCGGCGATCACCGAAGCCAATCTCACCGACTATGCGGGGATGTACCTGGCCCATGCTGGCGAACACCCGGCCGTCCTGACGAGCCGCCTGTCGCCCCTCCCTGATGAGCCAAAAGTGGCTGTACGAGCTGCTCTGCCGCACGTCTCCCCATGGCGGGTCGTGTTGCTGGGCACTGAGGCCGGTCGGCTCATCGACTCAGACCTGATTCTTCATCTTAATGAGCCCTGCACACTCCCAAACATTTCCTGGATCAAGACCGGCAAAACGACTTTCCCCTGGTGGAACGGGTTTCATCTGGAAAACGTTCCCTTCAAACCGGGGCTCAACACGGCCACCATGAAGCACTATATCGATTTCTGTGCCGAGGCCGGCATTCCCTACCATTCGCTCGACGGTATTGACAACATTGGGTGGTACGGCTGCGAGATCATTCCCCACAAAAAGGCCGACCTCACGAAAGCGGTTTCGGCAATCGACATGCCTGAGACTCTGCGCTACGCAAAGGCCAAGGGCGTCAGGCTTCGCCTCTGGATGCACTGGGACGACGTCAAGGACCAGATGGACAAGGCATTTCCACTCTATCGGGAGTGGGGCATCGAGGGCGTCATGCTCGACTTCATGGACCGCGACGACCAGAAGATGGTCAACTTCCTTCGCGAAGTCCTTGTCAAAGCCGCTCAGAACCATCTCACAGTAACACTGCACGGCATGTCGCAGCCGACAGGTCTCGAGCGAACCTATCCGCACCTGTTGAACAGCGAAGGCGTGCTCAATCTGGAATACAACAAGTGGGACAAGCCCGGTTGCCCGCCCGATCACCAGGTCACCGTGGCTTTCACGCGAATGCTGGCGGGGCCGCTCGACTTCCACCAGGGCTCGTTTCGGGGCGTGCCGGTTGAAGATTTCAAGCCGCAAAACGAAGCGCCACTGGTCATGGGGACGCCCAGCCGCACGCTCGCCAGTTACGTGGTGTACCAGAATCATCTGCCGATGGTGGCCGACTACCCGTCAGCCTATCGGGGACACCCTGGTTTGGCGATGCTGGCAAAAATCCCGACAACGTGGGACGATACCAGGTTCCTGGCCGGCAACGTTGGCGAATACGTCGTCATTGCCAGGCGGCAGGGTGCAGACTGGTATATCGGAGCCATGAATGGCCTGGATCCGCGGCAAATCAGTCTCCCCTTGGGGTTTCTGCCGCCAAACCGCTACCTGGCGGAAGTCTACGCCGACGACCCGCAAAAAAAGTCCGCTCACCTTCTGACGCAACGAACCGAGGAAGTCACATCTCGAGACAATCTGATCGTGCAATTGGAGTCGGCAGGGGGCAATTTGACGCGACTGAGCCCCCTTCCCGAGAAGCCGGAACGAAAAGCCAAAGCCGCCGGCCAGGGCAAGTAGAGCAGGAACATTGCGGGGCCGCCCATAAGGGAACCCCCACGTCGGAATTCGGTTTCATCGCGCAGACGTCGTGTCCTTCAACCACCGCCAGACGCTGTAAGGCATCAGTTGCCCCTCGTGCGGAAATCTAGAATATTTCCTGGCCCCCGAATGCGACACCAGAAAGCCCGGCCGGGGAACATGGGCTATGCATTACATGCCTGTCGAATTACACCTGAAGGCACCTCATGCCCCCCTGGACGGCCGAACTGACTGTCTCGCTGGAACTCGCCCAATCGCTGATCGCTGAGCAATTTCCGCAATTGGCGCCGCGCCACATTGAGGTTCTCGGAATCGGCTGGGACAACACCGCCTTCCTCGTTGACGGGCAGTATGTTTTCCGATTTCCCCGCCGGCAACTCGGTGCCGACCTGATGGAGGTCGAAATTCGGGTGCTCCCGGCACTTGCCGGGCGATTGCCTCTGCCGATTCCTCTCCACCCCTTTGCCGGCGAGGCGACCGAAAGATTTCCCTGGCGTTTTGCCGGGTATCGCCGCCTGGAAGGCCGCACCGCCTGCTCACAAGCTCTCGACGCGACGCAGCGTCACGCGGCAGCCGCAACGCTCGGCGAGTTTTTAGCCGCGCTGCACGCCATCGGCCGGCGCGAGGCCGAAGCCCTGGGTGCTCCTCCAGACCGGCTGGGCCGGCTTGACATGTCGCGCCGACTCCCGCAAGTGCATGAGCGGCTCGCTGAAATCGCCCGGCTGGGATTGATCGGCGATACACAGGCGCATCAAAAAGTTGCCGAAGAAACCGCGGTGGCCCTCCCCTCGAAGGCGATGACGCTCGTTCACGGCGACGTGTACGTAAGGCATCTTCTGGTGGACGACAAATTTCGACCCTGCGGGATCATCGACTGGGGAGACATGCATGTCGGGAGTATCGCGCTCGACCTTTCGATTGCACACAGCTTCTTGCCGCCCAGGGCGCACGAATCATTCTGCCGGGCTTATGGATTTATTGACGATGCTACGTGGCGCCTGGCACGATTTCGAGCTTTGCACTACGGAGTGATTCTCGCGCAATACGGCCACGCAATCGACGATCACGAATTGCTGCGAGAAGCATTGCTGACACTGGAGTATGTCGTGCAGTAAAGATGACCGCCTCGTCGAAGCCGTTTATCAATGTCGGACAAGAATGTGCTCGAGCCGTGGTGGTCGCGGCTGACTGGCAATGCAATCTTTATCGATCTCGACCGCTGTGATCTCGATCATGGGTATCGCGCCCGCGATTGTCGCGGCGCGGCGGAGCACTCGCTGACGGCACCCAGGCGTTGTGGGAACGGGCGATTTCCCGAACTGATTCGGCCGTGGGGGGCACCGGTGGCGCCGAGTTGCGCTGACTTGGGGGAAGTTTCGGCTGCACGCGGTAGGGCACCCTGCGTTTGCGCCGCCGCGCCAGCCAGCTCCAGAGGGTTCGAGCGCGGTTTTCTGGCGGTCGCTCGCGAAGCAACCAGAGTAGAAAAATGATACCGGCAATGACGCTGGCTGCCGGTGTCAGGGCCGCGCGCGGGTTCTTCTGCTCGGCAGAAATGGCTATGGCCGTACACGTCAGGGCTCCGCCCAAAACCACCAGACAGGTCGCCAGCAAGGTGACCGCTTTTTTTCCGCCAGACTGGTACTGCTGGAAAGGCATGACTTGCCCTGTCGCCACGGTTTATTTCACGAAGTGCGCGCTGATGTCCATATACATGACCCATACCATAAGACTGAGCACCAGCGCCAGGCCTACGTAGGTCGCCGCCACGACGACCCGTTCGCTGGGCGGTTTTCCGCGAATGCCTTCCCAGCATAAGAACGCGAAGTGTCCGCCGTCGAGTACCGGAATCGGCAGGAAATTGAGCACCGCCAAGCTGACCGACAGAATGCCCATGAACAGGATCAGGTCGGGCGTTCCCTGTTTACTGAAGAAATAGGCGGTTTCGGCGATTCGAATCGGGCCTCCCAGGGCTTTGGGCGAGATCTGCCCCGAGGTCAGCCCGTGAATCGTCAACCACATCTCGACGATCGAATCTCGCGTTCGCCGGAACCCCAACGTGACCGCCTCGCCAATGTTTTCTGCTTTCCGCGTCTTTGTCAGGCTGCGCATCGCGAAACCGCGCATCGGCAAATACCAGTTCGGATCGCTCTCGGGTTCGACTTCGACCACCCGCTCCTTGTCTTCCCCCTGCGCGATGACCTTCAGCGTGACCTGGTAATCAGGAAGCTGCTGCATCAGCCAGAAAGCCGTCGGCCAGTTGCGTTCGGTTTTGCTGAATTTGATGACAATCTCGTTCTTTTCGGTCTCTTTCTTTTCTCCCTGGGGAGGGACGAACTTCATCTCTTGCAGGTTATCGTCCTGGCGAATCCCGGCTTTGTATGCTGGTCCGTCGGGATCAACCGCGACGACATGGTGCAGCACATGAAAGGCCACACCAATTGCGGGTACCGATAAGGGGCATTCTTTAATCGCATCGGTCGGGCGTTCGATCCAACCCGGGCGGTTTTCGGGAATCAGTGTGATCTCAGGCAGGGCCGGATTGCTCCCGGTCACTTCGCGCTTTACTCTTACCACGACCTCCTGCCCGGCTAGTGACGCGAAGTACTCGGGCAGCTTCAGCGGGTCGAGTTCGACGCCGATTGTTTTCTTCTCGGGCAACACAATGTGCGTGATCGTGTCGCCCTCGTGCAGCTTGTTTTCGGCGGGCGATCCGCTCTGCACCGCCTTGATCTGACCGATTGCCATTCGCAGCCCCAGCGTCCGGAAGTGATTGGGCTCAACGCTGATCGTCGTGAGCGGCGCATCGGCAGCCGCCCCCTTGCGGCGCACGGCCACGTCAACAGGCTTGTCGCGCTTCGCGGCCAGTTTCAATTGCAAGTCGGCGTAGTCACGTATTTCTTCTCCGTCAATCTCCTTGAGTTCGTCGCCAGCAAGAAATGGCGGCTCGGCGCGCGACGCCGCCAGCCCCGGCGCCGTCGGGCGAAAATCCTTTCCTTTTCCTTCCGGATCGGGCAGCGACAGGCCCTGCGTCGGTTCGACGTAGATCGTGGGAACGAGATCGCCGGCGATCGGCGTCACCTCGGTGCTGAATCGCTTCCCATTCCGCAGCCCCTCGAGCTTGACGGGCACATTCTTCTTCGACAGCGCCACTGCCAGCCGCACATCGGTGAAACTCAGTTCTTTGTCTTCGCGGTCGTTGATCCGCGTGATCTGGTCGCCCTGTCGCAGGCCAGCCTTCCAGGCGGGCATGCCCGGCACGACCCCCCCCACGACCGCCGGCTGGTATTGCACTCCGAACATGAAAGCGATGATGAAAAACAAAACCGCCGATACCATATTGCTGATGACGCCAGCAGCAATGATGGCGATTCGCTGCGGCACCGATTTTGCCATATACGATCGCGGGTCTTTAGCCACCGTCGTGTCGGTCATCTGTGCCGGGTCGGCATCGTCCTGACCGAGCATCTTGACGTATCCCCCGAAAGGAATCGCCGACAAGGCGTATTCGGTTTCGCCGCGCGTTATCTTCCACAGCGCCGGGCCAAACCCGATGCTGAACCGTTCGACCTTGACGTCGCACCATTTGGCAACGGCGAAGTGGCCGAGTTCATGAATGAAAATCACGAGCCCCAGCCCCAGCGCGACGCTGAGAATGCTCAGGAGGTTTCCCGTTGAAAAACTAAAGGCTAAGATCTCCACCGCTTAATCTCCTCTCGAGCCCGCCTGTCGTTCGCCAGCAGCAACGCCAGCGACGGCGACGGGTCAAAGTCATGTGCTTCAAGGACCGCGCGGCAGGCGCGGGGAATATCGCAAAACGTCATGTCATTGTTAAGAAAACGCTCGACGGCGGCTTCGTTGGCGGCGTTCAGCACGGCTCCACACGTTCCCCCGCGCCGTGCCGTTTCGAAGCCCAGCGCCAGGGCCGGGAATCGCTCAAGGTCGGGAGGTTCAAATTCAAGCTGAAAGGGCTGCGTCCAGTCGAGCCGGGGACTGAGACCTTCCATTCGATCGGGCCAGGTGAGCGCGTATTGAATGGGAAGTTTCATATCGGGAGGAGACAGCTGCGCCAACACCGAGCCATCGACAAATTCGACAAAGGAATGCACGATCGACTGCGGATGCACGACGACCTCGATCTGGTCGACGTCCAGACCGAACAGCCACCGGGCTTCGATTACCTCCAGGGCCTTGTTCATCATCGTGGCCGAATCGACTGTAATTTTTTTTCCCATATTCCATGTGGGATGGGCCAGTGCCATGGCGGGGGTGACGTGTTCGAGTTCTCTTGCCGACAACTTGCGGAACGGACCACCGCTGGCCGTCAGGACGACCCGTCTGACCTCGTTCGTGCGCCCCGACTGCATCGCCTGGAAGATTGCACTGTGCTCGCTGTCGACCGGCAAGATCTGGCCGCCGCGCTGGCGGGCCAGTTCCATCACCAACGGACCTGCGACAACCAACGTTTCTTTATTGGCGATGCACACGCGTTTACCGCACTCGAGAGCGGCCCACGTCCCGGCAAGACCCGCAGCGCCGACAATGCCCGAAACGACGACGTCAACCTCGGGGTCGGTCGCCAGTCGTTCGACTCCCTCTTCGCCAAACAAGAGCTCGGTTTTCGACGAAAACGCGCTGCGCGGAACAACGTCTCGAAGCGCGGTGTCGCTGAGTACGGCCCACCGGGGGGCAAACCGTTCGGTCTGCTCCCCCAGAAGCTGCCAACTCGATCGGGCCGCAATGCCCATCAACGTCAGTCGCTCGGGCAATGCCTCGATTACGTCGAGGCAATTGGTGCCGATTGAGCCGGTCGATCCTAAGACGGCGATTCTGTGCATATCGGGCGCGGCGCAGTCTGCAGATGGCTGGAGTCGGTGGAACGCAAACAGGCGTTTGATAAAGGGATCTGGCTCCGAGTGCCGCCTTACGGGTAACGATTTTCAATTAAATCAAGTTGCTGCGTGGCACCTGTTCCCTTTTTTCAACACGGTGCCCAGTCGGCTTCAATGGCGGGGTCGGCGTTCGGTTTTGACTGGCGAGCGGCAACCTTTCGCGACTGAAACCAATTGCAATTTTAGATTTCCGGCAATTTCGCTGCAAGCCGCATTATTTCGACACGGCAATCCTCCTACCCCCGGAGTTGACCCCCCGCCCATTGGAACCTAGAGTTATTGCATGACTACCCCAGAAAAGAGCAACTCAGGATCTGCACAAAAACCCTCCGGATCTGGCCCCAACAAGGGCCGCAATGAAAAAGGTTCGGGAAGTCACGTCATCTGGATCGTGCTTGCTGTCGCGGCCCTCGCCTTGTTGACCAATTTCTGGTTCAACCATCAGGTGACGACCATCGAAATTTCGGCGGGCGAGTTCGAGAAGGGGCTGAAAGATGGAAAATTCAACGACAAGAACGTCTTCAAGCTGACGTTCGGCCGCGAATATGTCGCCTTTCAATCGCAACCCGACAATAGCGAAAAGCCCGTCACCGAAGGCCAAACGGGCGAGCACGGGGCTGAAGAAAAGGCCGAACCGCTCAGGAAATACTCGATCCCTCTCGTTGGAAGCGACCCTCTCGATCGCGAACGGCTGAAAGAGCTGGCCAAGGAAAAGGGAATCCTGGCTGCCTATGAGCGGCCTCCTTCTGAACTGCAACCAATTCTTTACTTTTTTGCTTTCCCTGTGCTCCTGCTGATCTTCTTTTTCGTCATTCTGCGACGGACAGGGGGAGCCGGGTCGGCTTTGTCATTCGGGCGAAGTCGCGGCCGTATGCACGCACAAGAAGACCTCGATATTACGTTCGATCATGTCGCAGGCGTCGATGAAGCGGTCGAAGAACTGCGCGAAATCGTCGAGTTTTTGAAATCTCCCGGCAAATATCAGGCTCTGGGGGGGCGAATTCCTCGCGGCGTTCTACTGGTCGGGCCGCCGGGAACGGGCAAAACTTTGCTCGCCAAAGCCATCGCCGGGGAAGCGGGTGTTCCGTTTTTCAGTCTGTCGGGTTCAGATTTTGTCGAAATGTTTGTAGGTGTCGGGGCGGCACGCGTCCGCGATATGTTCAGTCAGGCAGGTGCCAGGTCTCCCAGCATCATCTTCATCGACGAGCTTGATGCCTTGGGTAAAGTGCGGGGGAGCGGGTATCCTGGCGGGCATGATGAACGTGAACAGACCCTCAATGCACTTTTGGTCGAAATGGACGGTTTTTCGTCAGATCAAAGCGTCATTGTGCTGGCCGCCACCAATCGTCCTGAAACGCTCGACCCGGCTCTGATGCGTCCCGGCCGGTTCGATCGTAACGTGCTGGTCGACCGGCCCGACGTCAAAGGTCGCGAGGCGATTCTCAAAGTCCACATGGGAAAAATTAAGGTTGACGACAACGTCGATCTCAAGCGGATCGCCAAACTCACGCCCGGTTTCGTGGGCGCCGATCTGGCAAATCTCGTCAACGAAGCGGCCCTGCTCGCTGCGAGAAAAGGCAAAAGCCGCGTGACATCGGCCGAATTTGAAGAGGGAATTGAGCGGGTCGTCGCCGGTCTTGAAAAACAGTCGCGCATTATTCCGCCCGACGAGAAGCAGCGGGTGGCGTTTCACGAATGTGGACATGCGCTGGTGGCGTGCAGCCTGCCGAACACTGACCCCGTCCACAAGATTTCGATTATTCCGCGGGGGGTGGCGGCGCTGGGTTACATGCGCCAATTACCTACCGACGACCGCCATCTGATTACGCAAACCGAGCTTGAGCACCGCGTCTGCGTCATGCTCGGTGGAATTACGACCGAAGCAATCATCTATAACGAAATCTCAACCGGCGCCCAGAACGATCTGGAGCGGGCCACCGACATCGCCCGCCGAATGGTCATGGAATTCGGAATGAGTCCCAAACTCGGCCGCGTCAATTACCGCGACAGCGGCCGCGCCCCGTTTGCTCCGGCAATGTATGTCGCCAATGCCGAGTACGCTCACAGTCAGCAGACGTTGCGCGAGATCGATCTTGAAGTCAAGCGAATCATCGATCATGCGGCCCAGACCGCCCACGAGATCCTGACCCGCCGCCGTGACGTGCTCGAGCACATGGCCCGCGAACTCGTTGAAAAAGAAGTAATGGATGCCGAGCAAATTCACCGCATCATCGACGAGCACACCACGACGCCGCAGCTCAAACCGGGGACGCACGTGAATCCCGCCCCGGCGCCCGAGGCCAACGTCGACGACGATAACTCGGGCACTCAAGAGAGTGCCGAGGCCATGTAAGCAGAGTGTTTCACCCTGACTCAACTCGCATGCCGTCCTATGTT